>CAMBHV010000005.1 GCA_945867255.1 uncultured Clostridia bacterium | reverse complement strand
AAAGTGTTGATGGAAGCCATGCGCAGTGTTTATACACCGGGCATTACCGTGCTGCAAAGCCTGTTGCCAGAGATTGGCCCCGTGCGCCGTGCCACGATTCAGTATTCCAAATATTCCACTCGATATGAGTTTGTTAAACAGGGCAGACCGGTAAATATTTTCAGTACGGAATTTTCGTCTGGCGCTTTGATGGATCTGGGCGTATATTGTGTTCATTTTGCACTGGAACTATTCGGTGTGCCAAGCCGTATCCAGGCAGCAGCAATACGGCTGCCGTGTGGGGTGGATGGCGCAGGAACGATTCTGGCTGAATATGATGGGAAACTGGTGGAGCTTTTGTACTCCAAGATTACGGATGACCGCCTGCCAAGCCAGATACAAGGGGAGCGGGGGAGCATCCTGATAGACCAGCCTAATCAGATTGAGCATCTGAAAGTGCTGTGGCGAGATGGCCGATGCCGCGAATTGGACATCCCAAACCCGCCAAATGGTATGTGTGGAGAATTACAGCACTTTCTGCTGCGTGTGGCGGGAAAGATGGACGGCCAAAGGGAAACAGACCGTACACTGGCGGCAATGCAATTGATGGACGAGGCACGGCGGCAGACGAATATTTGCTTTTGGGCAGATGAGTGGAAACCCGGGGAGAAATAAAAAGCCCGGCTTTTGCGGAGCCATGGCAAAAACGAACGGGAGGAGAACGGCATGCATATGGATATTCGCCTGGTAGGGCTGGACCTGGATGGCACTGTGTTTACAGACCAGAAGACGATTACGCCCGTTACACGAGCTACCATTGCCCGCGCCATAGAGCGGGGCGTGGCTGTATTGCCTGTGACGGGCCGCCCACGCAGCGGCCTGCCGGAAGAGATTCTCGCTATTCCCGGCGTTCGCTATGCTATCACATCCAACGGGGCCATGTGTGAGGACGTGGTGGAAAACAGGGTTCTGGTGCGCCTTGCCATGGAGGAAACGGTTGCGCTACGCGCACTTCGCATCGCGGAAAAGTATGACGCTGTGGTGGATTTGTATGTGGATGGGCAGGCCTATACGGATACAAGGAATATGACTCGTCTGGATACGCATGTGCCGGAAAGTTTTCGGCCATATTTTCTGAAAACGAGGAAGCTGGTGGAGGATATCCGGCAGGTGTTGTGCAGCCAGGGGCGTGGTGCAGAGAAACTTAATTTACTGTTTGCAGATATGGCGCAGCGGGCTGGCGCCTGGCGCGAGTTTGAACAGACGGGCTTGTTCGAATTGTCGGGAGGCATTCCTACCAACATCGAATTGAACGCAAAGGACGTAGATAAAGGGCGTGCTTTGTTGGCCCTGGCCGAGCGGCTGGGTTTTTCCCGTGAGCAGACGATGGCCTGCGGCGATGCCTCTAACGACCTTGCTATGCTACGTGCAGCCGGGCTGGGGGTTGCAATGGGAAATGCCATTCCGGAAGCGGTGGCTGCAGCAGATGTGCAAACGGATACCAATAATCACGATGGTGTGGCTAAGGCAATTGTGCGCTGGGTTTTTGGAGAGGAAGGCTGAGTGGCGGTAGCATAACGCCTTCTAAGAAACAGAAAGGACGCAATGATGACCCAAACAACATGCAAAATCAAAGAATTTCTTCGGCGAAAGGATATTGTATTTTCGGCTCAAAGATACGGGATCGATGCGTTGAGCGCCATGGCGCAGGGGCTGTTTGCCTCTCTGCTTGTGGGAACCATTCTGTCCACATTGGGAGAACAACTTCACATTGCATTTCTGTTGCAGGCGGGCAACTGGGCAAAGGCTGCCACAGGCCCGGCCATGGCAGTGGCCATTGGCCACGCGTTGCGCTGCCCGCCGCTGGTATTGTTTTCACTGGCAGCTGTGGGCGGTGCCGCCAATGAACTGGGTGGGGCCGGCGGCCCGCTTGCTGTATTGGTAGCTGCTGTTGTGGCGGCAGAATTTGGAAAAGCGGTTTCAGGGCAGACAAAGGTAGACATCCTTGTTACTCCCTGTGTTACAGTGCTTTGTGGTACAGGGCTTGCCGTGTTGTGCGCCCCGGCTGTTGGGGCTGCAGCCAGCGCTGTGGGCGGTGTGATCATGTGGGCAACAGAATTGCAGCCGTTTTATATGGGAATTTTAGTATCTGTCATTGTGGGCATGGCGCTTACATTGCCCATTTCCTCTGCGGCTATCTGTGCAGCGTTGGGGCTAACCGGCCTTGCCGGTGGCGCTGCGGTGGCAGGTTGCTGTGCACA
This sequence comes from uncultured Clostridia bacterium, assembly GCA_945867255.1. Classification (GTDB taxonomy): domain Bacteria; phylum Bacillota; class Clostridia; order Oscillospirales; family Ruminococcaceae; genus Ruthenibacterium. The sequence continues at coordinate 17,124 of CAMBHV010000005.1, read as the reverse complement.
GATGGTGGGGTTTGCAGTGATGAGTTTCGCGGAAAATCGCTGGGGCGGCCTTGTGGCACAGGGGCTTGGCACTTCCATGCTGCAGATGGGAAATATCGTAAAAAATCCCCGAATCTGGATTGCACCTACGGTCGTGTCTGCCATTACGGGGCCGATGGCCACCTGCCTGTTCGGTTTGCAGATGAACGGCGCCGCTGTGGCCAGTGGGATGGGCACCTGTGGCCTTGTGGGGCAGATCGGTATTTATACAGGATGGCTGGCAGATATTGCGGGGGGAGCGAAAGCCGCTGTCACGCCGTTTGACTGGCTGGGGCTTGTGTGCATATGCTTTGTGTTGCCAGCTGTATTGACGCCGCTTGTGGCTTGGCCTATGCGGAAAGCGGGATGGATTCGGCCGGGGGATTTGAAACTGGTATTTTAACTTGCATGAGCCTTTTTGCACAGTATAAAACGCTTGCATTTTTGTGCAAAAATGCCTTTGAGATTTTTTGAAAAAACCGATATGATAGTAAGTAAAACAGCGTGTGGCGTAACTGCGTAAATCCAGTTGTACGTCGCACGTTGTTCTTTTGTAGAAAAACATTTCTTGCGCGCGGCGGAAAAAGCCGCGCGCTTTTTTATATAAAAAGGAGAAGATACCATGAATAATAGGGGTAACGTCAATACCTTTCTGGGAACAGAAAACCTTGGGACGCTGATGCGCCGATATGCGCTGCCGTGTGTTGTCTCACTTCTGGTGGCGGCACTGTACAATATTGTAGATCAAATCTTTATTGCAAACGCAAGTTATCTGGGTTCTTATGGAAATGCAGCCAATACGGTAGTATTCCCATTAACGGTAATAGCATTGGCATTATCGGTCATGATTGGAGACGGGTGTTGTGCGTTTGTGAGCATCAGTCTGGGTGCACAGAACAGGCAAGCTGCTCAACGCAGCGTGGGGAATGCCGTTGTGCTATGCGTTTCTGTCAGTGTTATATTGACAGGGCTCTATCTGATTTTCCAGGATCCGTTGTTAAGTGCATTTGGAGCCCGTGTAAATGAGCAAACATTCCAACAGGCAAAAGAATATTTTATTTTCATTACGGCAGGGCTTCCATTTTATATGTTTGGGCAGGCTATGAACCCAGTGATCCGCTCAGATGCAAGCCCTGGGTTTGCCATGGCAGCAACATTGGCTGGCGCTGCGGTAAATCTGGTGCTGGACCCCGTATTTATTTTTGCCTTTCGGTGGGGGATGAGGGGGGCGGCGATAGCCACGGTGTTGGGGCAGGCTCTGACAGCTTTCTTATCTGTGTGGTATCTGTTCCATTTTAAGAGCATACATTTGGAAAAAAACAGCTTTGTATTATCTGTCGATACGATTCGTCGCTTTCTGTCACTAGGTATATGCAGCTTTTTTTCACAAATCTCTCTGGTGGCAGCCATGGCTGCTATCAACAATATGATTTGGCAGTATGGCGCACAGGATGAAGTATTTCAGCAGGCGCAATATGCACAGATTCCTATGGCTGTAATAGGGATCGTGATGAAATTCTTTCAAATTATCATTTCCGTGGCGGTTGGGCTTGCGGCAGGCTGTATCCCCATAGCGGGATATAATATTGGCGCCGGTTACAAAGAACGCGCGAAGCGTCTGTTTATCTGGTTGTTGCTTGCAGAAACATGTGTGGGTGCAATGGCGTTATTCGTGGCAGAATGTTTGCCCGGGCAGCTGATTCGGATGTTTGGCGCAGCAAATGAGAGCGTATATTATACACAATTTGCAATCAGAGCGTTTCGAATCTATCTGTGCACGGTGGTTCTTGCCTGCGTCAACAAGGCTACATTTATTTATTTACAGTCTCTTGGAAAAGCACTTGTTTCCACGGGATTGTCAGTGATGCGTGAGCTGGTATTCGGCGTAGGGTTTGCATTGCTGCTTCCGATATGGTTTGGGTTGGATGGCGTATTATATTCCATGCCGGTTTCAGACGGGCTTACCTTTTTGATTTCTGCACTTGCGGGTATTGCCACTTACCGGCAGCTTGGTAACGGCAGGAAGCAGGGAAAAGCGTATAAATAAGCACACAGAATCAGAAAAATTACTTTTTATACGGATTATCGCCCGTTTTTTGAAAGAGACATTTTTTCAATGTGTAAAATGTGTGTCAAGAAGTTTGTCAAATTTACCAATAGATTCCTGACGTTGTTGATATTATTATTAATATGTACCTAAAGTATATACTGTGTAACACATTTGTAAATAAAATGTAAAGCGGTATATGACCGGGCACAGTTTCAAGCTGAGAAGAGATCAATAAAGGAGGAAAGAGAGCGATGAAAAAGTTTTTAAGCGTATTTTTGGTTGTGGGGATGCTACTGATACTGGTATCCTGCGGCGGTGATACTGCGCCGTCCTCTACCAGCACCGGTTCTGCAGATGCAACGCAGACGTCTGGTGAAGTGAATCCCGAAGACGTTACAGGCAAGTTAGTCATCTATTCACCGAACTCTGACACACAGATCGAAAGCAGCCTGACCAATGGCTTTATGAAAAAGTATCCCAATATTGAGGTAGAACTTCAGTCTATGGGCACCGGCGATGTGCTGGCCCGCATCGAGGCAGAAAAAGAGAACCCGCAGGCCGATATCAACTGGGGCGCCATCAATTACAACTTCTACCATCAGCACCCGGATCTCTGGGAGCCGTATATCTCGCCCAATGAAGAGAATCTGGATGAAAACTATCGCAACAACACCGATGGCAATGTTTCTTATTGCAACCTGTCCGGCAGTGGCTGCTTCATTCTGAACAATACTCTGCTGGAAGAACTGGGCGTGGAAGTGAATGGCTATGCCGATTTGCTGCAGCCTGAACTGAAGGGCAAGATTGCCATGGGTGACCCCACGGCATCTTCCAGCGCATTTGCAGAACTGACCAACATGCTTCTTGTAATGGGCGAGGGCGAGACGGCTGCCGAATGCTATGAAAGCGATGCAGCATGGGATTATGTGGCCAAATTCATCGAGAACTTGGACGGCATTATCCTGTCCAGCTCTTCTCAGGTGTACAAGGGCGTTATCGATGGCGAGTATGCCGTAGGCGTCTCTTATGAAGACCCTGTGGTGCAGGCCATCATTGACAACGCGGAAAATCCGGATGCCGATCTGTCTCTGGTATACCCGGAAGAAGGCGCTGTGTGGCTGCCCGCCGGTGTGGCGATTGTAAAGAACGCCCCCAACATGGACAACGCCAAGCTGTTTATTGACTATTTGCTGAGCGAAGAATGCCAGACGGCTCTGGCGGAAACCACTATCCGCGGTACGATGACATCCATCCCGCAGGCTAACGAAGCCATGCCATCCTTTGATGAGATCAACGTGGCATACGAAGACCAGCAGGCGGTTGCCGAGCAGCAGGATTCCATGCTGTCTCGCTGGACGGACTTGCTCACCGGCTGATGATGTGAAAACAAAAAATAATAGGAGAAAATCACTATGAGTGTTTGTATTCGGATCAAGGATGCCGTGAAAAAATACGGCGACAATACAATCATCTCGGATTTGTCTCTGGATATCAAGGAGGGTGAATTTTTCACCCTCCTTGGTCCATCTGGATGTGGAAAAACGACGCTTCTGAGAATGATAGCAGGGTTCAACAGCATTGAAGGCGGCGATTTCTACTTCAATGACAAACGAATCAATGATATTGATCCTGCCCAGAGAAATATTGGCATGGTGTTTCAGAACTATGCTATTTTTCCGCATATGACGGTGCGGGATAACGTGGCTTTCGGCCTGAAAAACCGTAAGGAATCCAAGCAGACCATTCAGGCGGAGACCGATAAATTTATGGAACTGATGCACATTAAGGAATATGCAGACCGCATGCCGGACAGGCTTTCCGGTGGTCAGCAACAGCGTGTGGCACTGGCGCGTGCACTGGTAATAAAACCTGATGTGCTTTTGATGGACGAACCGCTTAGCAACCTGGATGCTAAGCTGCGTGTGGAGATGCGTACCGTGATCAAGGAGATTCAGCATACGGTGGGCATCACCAACGTGTATGTCACGCACGATCAGGAAGAAGCTATGGCTGTTTCGGACCGTATCGCCGTTATGAACCAGGGCGATATTCAGCAGGTAGGCACGCCGAAGGATATCTATCAGCGCCCGGCCAACCTGTTTGTTGCCACATTTATTGGCCGTTCCAATATTCTGCCCGGCAAATTGAAGGTCGTGGACGGAAAAGCCGTTCTCGGCTTTGACGCAGGCTTTGAGGTGGAGATGGAAAACGTTCTGCCCGAGCAGAAAAAAGATCAGCCGGTACAAATTTCAGTGCGTCCGGAAGAATTTGTACTGCAGACGGCACAGGATGCAGAGGGTTTGAAGGCAACCATTGACAGCAGTGTGTTCCTTGGCCTGAACACCCATTATTTTGCCCATATGGACGACGGAGAGCGCATCGAGATCGTTCAGGAATCCCAGATTGACAGCGTCATTCCGGATGGAACGGTGATCCGCCTCGGAATAAAAAAGGAAAAAATCAATGTTTTCGGCGCAGATGGGGCGCACAACCTGCTGGAAGGCGTACGCGACGACAATGCGGTTTGACAGACAGGGGGCGGTGCTATGAAGAAAACGAAAAAACTTGACCTGTGGGTCATCGTATCCCTTGCCATTCTGGGCTGTTATCTGTTATTTCTTATCTACCCGCTGTTTAACCTGCTTCGACAGTCTGTATTTGATAGCACAGGTGCATTTACCCTAGAATACTTTGAAAAGTTTTTTGGGAAAAGTTATTACCTTTCCACCTTGTGGAATTCCTTTAAGGTGTCGGTGGCTGCTACTGTTATTACGCTGGTGATCGGTGTGCCGCTGGCTTATGTATATAATATGTACTATATCAGAGGCCGGGGCTTTTTGCAGATCATCATTATTCTGTGCAGCATGTCAGCCCCGTTTATCGGCGCTTACTCCTGGATTCTTCTTCTGGGAAATTCCGGCCTGATTCGAAAAGCGATTAAGTCGCTTCTTGGTATTACCTTGCCGAGTATCTATGGGTTCAATGGTATCTTGCTGGTGCTGTCTTTGCAGCTTTTCCCGCTGGTATTCCTGTATGTATCCGGCGCAATGAAGAATATTGATAACTCCCTGTTGGAAGCTTCGGAAAATATGGGCTGTAAAGGTGCAAAGCGCTTTTTCAAGGTGATTTTGCCGCTTTGTATGCCTACCATTCTGGCGGCTACGTTGCTGGTGTTTATGCGCGCCTTTGCAGACTTTGGTACCCCGCTCTTGATTGGGCAGGGCTACCGCACATTCCCTGTGGAGATTTATAATGCATTCTTCTCAGAGACGGCGGGCGGCGACTATGGCTTTGCCTGCGCAACGTCGGTGATTGCCATTGTTATCACCACGGTGGTGTTTTTGCTGCAAAAGCGCACGGCCAACCGTTTTTCGTTTACCATGAACGCGCTTCATCCCATTGAGCGCCGCAAAGCCAAAGGGCCTTTTAATGTGCTGATCCATATCTTTGCGTATGGTGTGGTGGCTGTGGCATTTATGCCCCAGGTGTACATTCTGTATCAGTCATTCCGAAAGACATCGGGCAAGGCATTTGTCCCGGGCTATTCACTGGACAGTTACCGTTCGGCACTGGAGGTGGCGGGCAGCGCCATCAAGAATACATTTGTGATTGGCCTTGGCGCGTTGGCACTGATTATTTTGATGGCCGTTCTGGTGGCGTATCTGGTGGTTCGGCGCAAAAATACAGCCAATAACGTCATTGATATTATGAGTATGCTGCCGTATATCATTCCCGGCAGCGTAGTGGGCATTGCCCTGATTATGGCGTTCAACCAGAAACCGCTCATTTTAACCGGTACGATGATCATCATGATCATTGCCCTTGTAATTCGGCGCTTGCCGTATACGATACGAAGCTCGGTGGCTACTTTGCAGCAGATCCCTATCACGGTAGAGGAGGCTGCCATCTCTTTGGGTGCATCCAAGGTAAAGACCTTCTTCCTGATCACGGTGCCGATGATGGCAAACGGTATTATTTCCGGTGCCATTTTGAGCTGGGTGACCATTATCACGGAACTTTCTACGGCTATTTGCTTGTATACGGTGCGCACGCAGACTTTGACGCTGGCCATCTATGTATATGTATCGCGCGGTAACGATGGTATTGCTGCCGCATTGGCAACGATTCTTTCCTTGACGACGGTGGTATCTTTGTGCATCTTTATGAAGGTGTCCAAGTCTAAGGACGTTACGCTTTGACGGGGGGCATATCATGAAACCTGTGGTAGAACAACTGCTGGGGAAAACCATTATTAGCGTGCAGGCCTATGAGGACACGCCGCTGTATGGCCCGCAGAATATGCGCGTGATGGCACAAAGTGTACTATTGGGCGGTGCGGAAGGCCTGCGGGCCTGCTGGCCGCAGGACATCCGTGCCATCCGTCCCGTGACGGACAAACCCATTGTGGGCATCTATAAGGATTTTCCCGAGGGGGAAGACCCGCTGGATGCGGTGTATATCACGCCAACTGTGCAGCGTGCGCAGGAAGTAATCGAGGCAGGCGCAGATATTCTGGGTATCGATTGTACCATCCGCCCCAATCGTGGCTTGGCACAGTTGACGGAGATGTTGGAACAGATTCACACCCGATGGCCGGATATTGCCATCATGGCGGACCTGGCCACGCTGGAAGAAGGCGTGGCAGTGGCAAACACGGGCCTTGTGGATATCATCTCCACCACCCTCAGCGGCTATACCCGCAGCAGCCTGGACAGAAAGGGTGAAAAGCCGGATCTTCAGCTGATTCGAGATTTGAAGCAGGCTGTCAGCCTGCCGGTGAACGGCGAGGGGCATATTTGGGAACTGGCCGATTTGCAGGCTGTTCTGGATGCCGGGGCCGATATGGTAACCATCGGGTCTGCAGTGACAAGGCCCCATCTGATTACAGAGCGCTTTGTTTCCTGTAATCGGCGATGGCGTGCCGTTCATTAAGAAAACAAGAAGCTGCGTGCCGACAGGCACGCAGCTTTTTATTTTATCTTATAGCATGTTCGAAATCCGAAAAGGCGTGTGGCACCCAGACAGCCTCATTACGCGCGGTGGAGAGAAAATGCTCTTGCTGGAATACCGCAGCTTGTTGCGGAAGGAGAGTTCTCTTTATTGATTTTCATATGAAATCTGCTGCACAGCTGTGGTGGGCGCCGGCGCGGTAGGATGATTTCTGGCAGCATCGCACACTGTGCACCGCTGCTTTTCTTTGAGGGAGGGCTATCCTTCGCGCCTTGCCTGTCTTGCGTGTTTGCGCCGTATGCAGAAGAAACCCTGCTCTTCTGGAATAAGAAGGGATGTCGGGAATTTATAAGAAGAGTTTTTCGACTCATCTCCGATAAGGCCTGCTGCTTTCCATGGCCCATGTCAGAGCCCCAGTAAAAACGGGCGGATTTCGCAGACATTCCGCGCGATGAAGGCATCCATACCCTGCTTTGTCAGATAACGGTATGTATGCCCAAGAGGGACGGTGCCTGTGCGATAGTATTCTACAATGTTTTTCATCTGGGCAGCCAGAGTATCGGGCCCGTAATAGGGCAGATATTCATTTGCAAAATTTCCGGCGCCTGCCAATACCTGCAAAGGTTCAAAGCCGGGGTGTTCCGCAAGAAACTCCATGTCCAGCCCGTACCAATCTTTTTTCTGTTCCAGCGTAAGGGCGATATCCTCCGGTGTGCCGAAACCCGTGCCCACCGTGGCACGCACGGGTTCGACGATGTCACGTACCCATGCACGATCTGTCAGAAGATGGATATAATAGGCGGCATAAAAGGCGCGCGCCTTTGGAGAAAGAGTTTTACCATCCAGATAAGCGGCGCGAAATGCCGTTGCACCGCAGTTGCGTTTATATCCATCCGGTGCCCAATGCGTGACCTGTGTAGGCGGGTCGAACACGTTTTCAGAGATGTAGACGCCGCAATCTGGCCCAACCGCGCCCACATAGTAGGCCGTAGTCTCCTGTGGCGTGTTTGTAAATGGGGTGCACAAAGCCTGTGCCACGCGAAGATGTACCATCCAGGATGCCATATTGTTTCCTCCTTAAGAAATGGCCCCGCGCGGCGCACGGGGCCAGATGGCCAGGCACTGCGGCCTAAAGGCGTTTTCTTTACACAAAATAAACAAGTTCGTCCTGTGGCGGCTGGGCGGGCGTTACGCTCTCGGCCACCAGCCAGGGGCCGGGGCCCTGATAGATGGCATGCTTTTTTACAGTGACTTTTGCTGTTACGGTTACCCAGGTGCGGTGTTTGAGTTGCTTTGCATTTTCTGCCTCGCAAATGAGCCCAATGAACGAGATGTCTTCTGCGCAGCATGTCATGCCAAAGCGCCCCGCTACAAAGCAGCCTTCCGGCACGCGCTTTGTTTGGCACACATAGGCCTTGAAGCGGATGGTTTTGCCCAGGTATTTTTTTACGTTATCGAAAATATCGATATAAAACAGGCCGTAGTCCTCATCGCCGATCTCTACCACGTCTGCATTCATGTCAAAGGGAAGCTCATCCACAATCGTGTCCGGCTCTACTTCGCCGTCTACCGTTTCGAACAGAATTTGCGCGCGCCGGTTGACCATGCGCACGGCGCGGTGCAGGGTAGCCTTGTCCGTAGCTTGCGTCACACGGTTGAAGATAACAACATCCGGCTCCTGCATTTTTTCCACGGCAAGCTGCCGCATATTGGCAAGGTAGGAAGGAAATGTAGTGGAATCAGCTACCGTCATCATCTGGAAAATTTCCCAGGTTTTGGGAAGTGCATCATACAGCGCCTGTACGGGCCACATGCCGTTGTATTCTACAAGCACTCTGTCCACGCGGTGCTGCTTCATATAATCCTGAAACAGGCTTTGTGTCAGCTGCTGCTGGCTTTCCACAGAAAGGACGGTTACATTGCCACCGGCAAATTTTTGCGGTTCATACTCTATTTCTCCGTCCTCACAAAGGACAAGCAGTGTTTTTTCCCCGGTATTGAAATCCGGGTCTTCCAAAGTTTCCTGAATAAAACTTGTTTTCCCGGCTTCCAGAAAACCGAGAAACACATAAAGCGGAACAGACATTGCCGCCCTCCTTTACAGATGGAACAATTCGCGCAGCGCGCTTTCGTTCAGCCCCGATCCGATCACGCAGATGCGGCCGGTGTAATCCGGCGCACCGGAACGGACACTGCCCTCGCCCGGGACATAATCGAAATGGAACCAGCCCTGCGGCCCGGCAACAATGCCCTTGGCACGCAGCACAGCACCGTATTCGCCGGAATCCAGCGCATCAAAAGCGTCTTGCAATTCGGCTTGCGTATAGGTGCGGGGCGTTTCACCGCCAAAACTTTGGAACACTTCATCTGCATGATGATGGCCTTCATGAGAATGGCCGCAGCCACAGGCATCGTCATGGGAGTGATGGTGTTCGTGCCCATGGGCATCATGTTCATGACAATGTTCGTGCGCATGCTCGTGTTCGTGCGCATCATGCTCATGATGATGTTCATGTGCTTCATGATCGTGCTGACACGCTTCACAGGTGCAGCCGTCTTCATGTCCGTGATGGTGTGCATGCTGATGTGCCACTTCTTCGGCCAGCTGCGCCAGAAGGGTATCACGGCGTTCCATGGCGTCCAGCAGCTGTGCACCGGAAAGTTCGTCCCACGGGGTGGTAACGATGGGGGCATTGGGGTTTTTCTGACGCAAAAGTTCCACCGCAGCGGCCAATTTTTCTGCGCTGATATTCTGAGTGCGGCTTAGGATGATGGCGCTGGCGTGTTCGATCTGGTTGTTATAAAACTCGCCAAAGTTTTTCATATACAGCTTTACTTTGCCTGCATCGGCCACAGTGACAAAGCCTGCCAGCTCCACATCGGCATGCAGAGCCTGTACCGCTGCAATCACATCGGAAAGCTTGCCCACACCTGAGGGCTCGATGAGAATGCGGTCCGGTGCATATTCTGCCAGCACCTTTTGCAGGGCTTTTCCAAAGTCTCCTACAAGGCTGCAGCAGATGCAGCCGGAATTCATTTCGGTGATTTGAATGCCGGCCTCTTTCAGAAACCCACCGTCGATGCCGATTTCACCAAACTCATTTTCAATGAGCACCAGTTTTTCGTCGGCATATCCGTCTGCGATCAATTTTTTGATGAGCGTGGTTTTGCCTGCGCCAAGAAACCCGGAAAAAATCGTAATTTTTGTCATAATCTGCCTCTCTTTGGTTGCAAAATGTGGAATGTTTGAGGCCAAAGCCCCAAACAGAAAAACATTATAGGCCGTAAGAGTTTGAGAACGCATGTGTCTCAAACTCTTCAGCCAGAAGGTCCATATATACAAGATCGTATAACGTGCCGCGATAGCGCCAGGCGTCCCGGCGCCGGCCAACCTCCCGAAATCCTGCGCGCCGGTACAGTGCCAGAGCAGGGGCGTTGCCCGCCCACACATTGAGCCATATACTGTGCAGCTTCAGTGTGCGAAACCCATATGCCAGAAGTGCATGCAAGGCCGCTGTGCCAAGTCCTTGCCCTCGGGCACTTTCCTGCCCGATGAACATGGCAAGGCAGGCGCTTTGAGTTGCATCATCCGGTGCGGTGAGTTCGCAAAACCCAATGGCAGAGCCGCCTTGTGTTCTGAAAATCAGAAAGGATGGCTTTCCCTGCCTGTGAGAGAAAAAGTTGCGAGCCATCTCTTCAGTAAACGCCACATCTGCGCCGCCGTAGTTTTCCGTTATGAATGTGTCCTGCATCCAGCGGGCGTACCAAGGCGCATCTTGCGGCGTCACACTTCGAAGTTGCACAGGGCCATACTGCAACACAGCCGTTTCGAGCTGTTTCGGTTGCATCTGAAACACACCTTTCAATACACTTGTGCAAGATAGGCCTGCAAAAGATGCAGCGTGTTCTGCGCACCCAGCAGATGGCTGCGCTCATACCCATGAGAGGCATACACACCGGCGCCAATCAAACCATGGCGCACGTCGTGCCCGGCGCGAAGTGTGCCTTCTACGTCTGAGCCATAGTGTGGATATACGTCCACAGCGTAATCCACGCCAGCGGCCTGTGCAGCAGCTACAAGACCGTTTACCACGGCTTCGTGGTAGGGGCCACCGGAATCTTTAGCGCAAATGGATACCTGCTTTTCCGTACAGCTTAGCCCGTCGCCTACACAGCCCATGTCCACGCTGATGGCTTCTGTGATCCCTGCTGGCACACTGGCGCTTCCGCCGTGCCCAACCTCTTCGAACACCGTAATGTGGTGCCAGATAGCACGCGCTGGCTTTGGCCCATTTTCCGCAAGGCTTTTTGCGTGGGCCAAAAGAATGGCCACACTGAGTTTATCATCCAGAAAGCGGCTTTTGATATAACCAGCTGGCGTGATGACTGTGCGCGGGTCAAAGCAGGCGATATCGCCTGTGCGGATGCCCAGGGCAAGCACATCCTCTTTTGAGGAAACATCTTCGTCCAAAACCAGTTCCATGGAGTCGAACGTCCGCTTTTCGTCGGAATAGTTGCCGTTTACATGCACGGAGGCATTTTTTAACTGAAAGGTGCCGGAAAACACTTTACCGGAGCGCGTGGCAAGGCGCACATTTTCTGCTTCGGTGTTATTAGCATTTAAACCGCCCAGAGGTGTCAGGCGTAACCGGCCATTTGGCTTGATTTCGGCCACCATGGCGCCTAATGTGTCCAGATGTGCTTCCAAAAACACGCCGTCTTCAGCCCCTTCGCGCCCAGGGTTTACGCACACCAGTACACCACCTTTGTTGGTCAGAACGGGGGAAAAACCCAGCTGCTTATATTGCTGCAGCACATATTGTGCGGCAGCAGATGTGTGCCCGGTGGGGCTGTCAATGGCAAGCACGGCCAAAAGTTGCTGTTTTAAATATTCCAGTTGTGTCATGCAATACTCCTTTTGAACAGTATCTATGAAAGATGCACGCTGTGCTGTGTTCGTACGACTGTTATTATACCCCTGCCCTGAGCCGGATGCAAGAAAACACCCGCCGTACGCATTAGCGCCGGCGGGGAATTGTTATGTAAACTGTGCTTCGCCTTCCTGTGAAAGCAGGTTATAATAGCGCAGCCCGGGTACTTGGGCCAGCAACGCCAGAAGCTGTTTTTCCTTTTTGGTGTTGAATTCCAGCACCATCTCAATTCGCCCGGCTGTGCAGCTGCGGCTGCGGGTACGCCAGCGGATGTGAAGCTGTTCCAAGGCCTCTTCCACGGCATTTTCGGTCTGCGCTGTGTCACAGTGTGCTACCAGAAAGTATGGTGCTTTTGCGCCGGGCAGCTTTTCCAGCACCATCAGGCCCACCAGCATCACCAGCGCCAGCACGGCAGCCAGACCATATAAGTTGCCGCCCACCACGATGCCGGTGCTGATACTCCAGAACAGGAAAAGCAAATCGCGGGGTTCTTTGATGGCGGTGCGGAAACGCACAATGGAAAGCGCACCTACCATACCGAGCGAAAGCGCAATATTGGCCTGCAGGCTGAGCACTACCGCGGCCGTTACCACGCACAGCATGCTCATAGTGACATTGAATTTTTTGCTGTACACCACATTGGAGCTGGTAAGAAGATAACCTACGTACAATATGATGGAGAAAGCTACTGCCACGGCAAGAGTTTCTACAACAAGAGAAAACGAGATCGTCTGGGTAAAACCTTCCAGAAAATCTTTCTTGAAAATATCACCAAATGTCAAAACAAGCCAGCTCCTTTATTTAAGATAGCCACATGCCATGCGGCCCAGTGTGTACTTGGAAAATGCGGTGATATGAAGTTCCGCCCCCTGTAGGCTTTTCCGAAGAAAAGAGGGCAGGAACTCGGTGTATTTTACCTCCATCAGGCTTCGCCCGTCGTGTTGTACAGGGGTTCCCGTATGCTCGGGCACAAAAAACTGCCCTACGGATGTGGTGGCGGTGATATTGGAATCGAATGTGATGCGCACATGGCCGGCCGAATATACCAGTGGGCAGCGCACATAGTCCACGCACAGTATGGGGCGAAAGCCCTCTTTGCGCCGCTGTGCCATTTCATTCCACAAAGCGGGTGCAGCGGGCTGAAAAAAAGGAGGCATGTCCATGCACAGGGCCAGCGCTTGCCGGTAAGACAGCGCACAGGATGTCTTTCGCACACGGCCTGCCTGTTTTTCCTTTTTTCCAGAAAAATGTGTGTGGTATCCTGCCCGTAATAACGCAAACGGTATTTGGCGCGATGGTTCAACCCGTCCAGCACTTGCGTATAACAGGAGTTGTCGTAGTTGTCGAAATACAGGCTGTGAATAGTATATGTGCCGTGTTCCGCATGCGCATCCGGGTGCATCAGTGCTTTAAGGCGATGCAAGAACACTGCCTGCTGCCCAGGCGGAAGAATATATTTCTCCTCAGCGCGCCATGAGCCGAGGCGTTCATTTGCGCTCATGCCGCACCCTCCTCATAGTCAAACACATCGTCCAAATATGTAAAGCGTGCCGGAATGTAATCCTCCATTTGCTGCCACATCTGCTGTGCATCGCCTTGCGGATACACCAGCGTTTCATGACGCTGCCGTGCACCGGAACTTTCCAGAAGATCAGCCTGTTGACGCAGATACGCCACCAGAAGATCTGCGTCAAGGCCGTCTTCTCGCAACTCTGCCCAGCGCGCCTTTGCCGCGGAGAAAAAGCCAAAGGCGTCCTGCGAGATCATAGCCTGCGAAATGAATTGGTGCCCGAACAGCGTTTGCGTATTATCCCGCAGCGATGCCTTCAGCGGACCGTCGTCATCGTATTCCAGCCCGAAGGTAAGGTCCATATCCCAGATAGCAAGCGACATGGCAGGTTGGCCTTCACTGGTGGGCATGGCAAAATAGAAATTTTTATATACATTGTCGCTTCCGCCAATGACATTTTCGCACAGCCAATAATCTACCACACTATCAAACACCAGATTGCGTCGGTAGGCTTGTTCATCCTGCTGATCCAGAGCCCGGGTGATAGCGCCCACCTGTTCGCCCAAAATGGCATGGTAATAACCCATCAAAGGATCTGTTTCATCGGGGTACTTAATTTCGATTCCGGTGTCAAAGGAGATTTCCGGGCCGCTCCAGCCCTGCAATTGGTAGAAACCCAAGTCGAAAAAACGGCCAAGAAGCCCGGAAGAATCTTCGGTAGCCTGCTGCAGGTTTAAGGCTTTGCGGTCCACTGGGGTTTTCATCACATAGATGCCATGGTATTCTCCGTTGATGGTCACTTCGCACAAGCGTGTTTCCATGACAGCGTGTGGGTAATCAGCATCCTGCGTCATCAGGTTCCATATATCGCTGGCCAAAAGGTTGCGCAGCTTGCTTGTGTCGGAATACGCGGCGTCCAGGATCCAACGGTTGTCGTTGCGCATGCCAAACAGTTCTTCGTTGCGCTTTTCCCCGTTTTCATCTACCAGTTTCACCGTGTAACTTTTTTCCGGAAAGGCCAGCGCCGTTTGTCCGCGCATATGCACCTCGCAACGGCTTTGCACAGGTTGCGTAACGATTTCATCAGCGGGGTTATAGGCGGAGATCACAAGGATTTCTGCTTCGCTGCCGGCGTTCAGTGCATCGACGCCGCCTTCGCATTGCAGCAATACCTGCGGCATAGTGGTGAAGACGACACTGGTTTCCAGGTAACGGGTATCATCATAGAGAAGCAGAGATACCGTGTCCTTAAAATTTTCTGTTCGCAGTCGTCCTTCGCCGAGGATTTGTGCATCACACAGTACCTGTACACCATCAAAGGTCAGAGGAAAACTGCCTGCGCGGCCCTGCGCGGAAGCGGCTACAGGGTAATAAAACACACCGTCAGCGTCACTGTATACACAGCGAGTGGAAAATGCCTGCTGAGCCAAAGTTTCATCTTGCGTACGATTGGCTTTCAATAGGGAACACTGAATTTGAAAACTGGCATCTGTCCACACAAAAAGCACCAGCAGCACCGCAAATACGGCCAACAGAATGAATAAAATCAGCGTTTTTCCGCGGGACATTGCCAGTTCTCTCCTTTCGGCATTTTCCCAAAATCATTTGCATATAGACCGGCAGGCAGATAATTCAGCCATGCCCAGCTGTGGCAATGAGATATTTATAAATCTGGGGTTTATACTGCTCGTATAAACCAAGCTTTTCATACAATTCTTTATAATAAGTAAATAAGGTGGCCTTGGTTTTTACTACATTAATGAGGTCCATTTGGGTATGGGTAATGCTGGAAGGGTTTTTTACATAGTAATACAACGCTTCGTCCAAAGCCCAAAAGCGCTGAGCATAACGGATGTACTCCAGGTTGAATAAAAAATCCTCGCTCCAGGATAAAGCAGTGTTACACCGTATACTATGCGCGCGGATGATATCCGCACGGTACAGTTTGTTCCACAGAACGCCATAATAAAAGCTGGCAGGTTCATCCATCAGGCCGAGGGCAAACTGCGTCTGATCCATCACGTTTTCACTTTTCAGAAAGCCATGCCGCGTAATGCCAGAGGGTGAAACCCGAAAATAGTCTGCAATCACAAGGTCGCATCGATACTGTTCCGCTGCACGCACCAGAAGTTCAGTGGCGTTAGGGGTAAGGTAGTCATCAGAATCCACAAATTGGATATAATCGCCGCGTGCTGCGCGAAGCGCATCGTTGCGTGCTGCAGAAACACCTTCATTTTCTTTGTCAATTACGCGGATTCGCGCATCCACACGCTCATACATGCGGCAGATATGCGGGGAGGAATCTGCGCTTCCGTCATTAACAAGAAGAAGTTCGATGTTGCTGTAAGTTTGCCTTCGCGTGGTCTCGATGCACTTGGCAAGCCCTTTGGCTGCGTTGTAGACCGGAATGATGATGGAAACAAGCGGCCCGTTCATGCATGTGCCCTCCTTTGGTGCGTCACAGAGTTTCTTCCTGCAGTTTTTGCGCGCCCATCCATAGGCGCCAATATTCACCTTTTTTTGTCAGAAGCTGTTCATGTGTGCCCTCTTCGGCAATCCCTTCACCATCTAATACCAGAATGCGGTCTGAATTGCGGATCGTAGTAAGACGATGCGCAATGGTAAGCGTGGTGCGCCCTGCGGCAAGGCGGGAAAGACTTTGCCCTACCAGATATTCGCTTTCGTTATCCAGTGCACTGGTGGCTTCGTCTAATATCAGCACAGGGGGGTCTTTGAGAAAAACGCGCGCGATGGAGATACGCTGCTTCTGCCCACCGGAAAGCTTTACGCCACGCTCTCCCACATAAGTATCATAGCCCTGCTGCAATTTCTCGATGAAATCGTGCGCACCAGCCAGCTTGGCCGCCTGAACGATATCCTCCCGGGATGCGCCAGGCCGGCCATAGGCGATATTTTCCGCTACCGTACCGGAAAACAGATATACGTCCTGCTGCACCACGCCAATGGCCGCGCGGAGACTTGTCAGTGGGACGGTTCGGATATCCTGCCCGTCCAGCAGAATACGTCCGCTGGTGGCATCATAAAACCGGGGGATCAAATTGGTCAGCGTGGTTTTTCCACCACCGGACGGCCCCACCAAGGCGAGTTTTTCGCCCGCTTTTATAGTAAGGCATATATCCCGCAGCACTTTGTTGTGATCGTCCGGATATTCAAAAGAAACATGGTCGAACACAATTTCCCCTTTCACATCATGAAGGGGTGTTGCGCCGGGTTCATCCAGGATATCCACTTCTGCATCCATAATCTCACAGAAACGCTCGATGCCAGTAACACCGCGCTGAAATTGCTCGGCAAATTCAATGATGCGCCGTATGGTAGTGAGCAGCGTGGTCACATACATCACATACGCAACCATGTCGCCGGGCGCGATGGCACCGCGCATCATAAAAATACCGCCCGCCACAAGTACCACCAGGTACATCAGCCCGTCAAACAGACGCGTGGTGGTGTTGAAAGCGGCCATCCAATGGTACATATCTTTTTTTATGCGAAGAAACAGAGCGTTGTCGCGGTTGAATTTTTCCTGTTCTGCCTCTTCGCCGGAAAAGGCTTTTACCACACGCTCGCCTAACAGGCTGTCTTCGATACGGGCATTCAGCTCACCGATATGCCGGCGCTGGCGTCGAAATGTAGCGCGCACCATG
>CAMBHV010000004.1 GCA_945867255.1 uncultured Clostridia bacterium | reverse complement strand
TAGCTCAGTTGGATAGAGTGTTTGGCTACGAACCAAAAGGTCGGGGGTTCGAATCCCTTTCAGCGCACCATGAAAGAGCAGACGTGATACGTCTGCTCTTTTTGTTTTACATACATGGGTAATGATGGTAGTAGTGTGGGAAAGATTGACATAAAAAGAGATTTGTGTTATCTTTTTGTTCGTGCACTAACAAAATAAAGAGGTAAATGATGGTATGACACGAGACTACGGCGCGTGGATCAACATGCTTTCTCATCAGGTGAAAAAACGTTTAAATGCAACATTGGCAGACCTTGGGATTACTGGCGTGCAGAGCAGGGTGTTGCACTATATTCTGGAGCACTGCCAGCAAGGGCCCGTGTTTCAGCGCGATGTGGAGGCGGCATTTAGTCTGAGCCGTTCCACAACTACCAATATTTTGCAACTGATGGAGAAGAATGGGCTGATTCGAAGAGAAAGTGTGGCAAGGGATGCGCGACTGAAAAGCCTTATTCCTACGGAAAAGGCTGTGCAAATGGATAAGCAGGTACATATCTGCATTAAACAGACAGAAGCAATTCTGACACAAGGGATTTCGCCAGGGCAATTGCAGGTGTTTGCTGAAGTGGCACAGCAGATGGTACATAATATCTCTGGGTGGTAAAAGCCTATCTCTCAGCTTCATAAATGTGAAGGTATACGAACATTTTACGGCTTGAGACCTGAGGCATGAAATGAAGGAACAGGGCAGATTATAAATGTATGTTATATACTGTTTGCCTTTCCACGAGGATAGGGAAGCTGTTTGAAGCATTAAAACGAGGGGGTTCTTATATGCTAAAAGAATTGGCAAAAAGTATTCGGGAATATAAACGGCCATCTCTTCTGGCGCCACTATTCGTATCCGGTGAAGTGGTGCTGGAATGCCTGATTCCGTTTATCATTGCAAACCTTGTAAATCAAATCAAGGCAGGTTGCGCAATGAGCGTGATCTTGCAGTACGGACTCGTGCTGGTTGTGATGGCGGGGCTTTCGCTGGCCTGCGGTGCGCTGGCAGGCTCTGCTTGTGCCACGGCAAGCTGTGGGTTTGCGCGAAATTTGCGGAAGGATATGTTCTATCGAATCCAGACATACTCCTTCGAGAACATCGATAAATTTTCAGTATCTTCGTTGGTAACGCGCCTGACAACCGATGTCACAAACGTGCAAATGGCTTACATGATGATTGTGCGCACGGCTATTCGTTGCCCGCTGATGCTGATATTCTCTTTTATTATGGCCTATGTGATGGGCGGGAAGATGGCGTTCATTTTTCTTGTTACCATTCCCGTATTGGGGCTGGGGTTGGCGTTTGTGATTCACAAAGTAATGCCACTGTTTCATCGGGTGTTCAAAAAGTATGATGCGCTGAACAATTCCGTGCAGGAAAACGTGAAAGGTATGCGCGTGGTAAAATCTTTTGTGCGGGAAGAATACGAAAAGAAAAAATTTGGTGCCGCGGCACAAGATGTGTGTACAGATTTCACCAGAGCCGAGCGCATTCTTGCTATTAACAACCCTCTGATGCAATTCTGCCTGTATATTACAATGGTATTTGTTCTTTCTTTTGGCTCTTATACCATTGTTACCACGCAGGGGCTCAGTTTGGACGTGGGCCAGCTTTCCTCGCTTTTGACATACAGCTTTCAGATTTTGGCCAGCTTGATGATGCTTTCTATGGTGTTTGTCATGATTACCATGGCGGATGAATCGGCTCATCGTATTCTGGAAGTTCTGCAGGAGAAAAGCCGCTTAGTTTCGCCGGAAAATGCCGTGACAGAAGTAAAAGACGGATCCATCGATTTTGATCATGTCAGCTTTAAGTATTCTCAGACGGCAGACAGGATGGCGCTGGCAAATATCGACTTGCACATTCGCTCGGGTGAGACAATCGGTATTATTGGTGGAACAGGTTCTTCGAAGTCTACTCTCATTCAGCTGATTTCACGCCTGTATGATGCTACGGAAGGCACGGTGCGTGTGGGCGGCCGTGACGTGCGGGAGTATGACTTGGATACTTTGCGCAACCAGGTAGCGGTGGTGCTTCAGAAGAATGTGTTGTTTTCCGGAACAATTAAAGAAAATCTGCGATGGGGCAACCCGGATGCCACAGATGAGGAAATGCAAGAGGCTTGCCGCTTGGCGCAGGCGGATGAGTTTATCCGTCAGTTCCCCGATGGATATGACACTTATATCGAACAGGGAGGCGCCAATGTTTCCGGTGGGCAAAAACAACGTTTGTGCATTGCGCGCGCGCTTTTGAAAAAGCCGAAGATCCTGATTTTGGATGACTCTACCAGCGCCGTGGACACCCGCACGGATGCGTTGATCCGGCAGGGCTTCCGGCAGTATATTCCCTCTACAACAAAGATCATCATTGCGCAGCGCACTGCTTCCGTACAGGACGCGGACCGTATTGTGGTGATGGACGGTGGTACCATCCATGCTGTGGGAACCCATGAAGAACTAATGAAACATAACAAGATTTACCGCGAGGTATATACTTCTCAGAATAAGGCGGGTGATGATGAATGAGAGGGCGTAACCGTTATGTGCCGGGTGGCGTGATAGGGCGATTAATCAAAACTCTGTTTGAATTTTATCCGGTATTGCTTCCGCTGACGCTGGTGTGTATCCTGTTCAGCGCAATCGTCAGTTCTATCCCGTCGGTGTTTATGCAGAATGTCATCGCGGCAGTGGAAACCAGTTGGCAAAGTGGAGATTGGCAGGCTGTTTCGGGCAAGATACTTGGCCTTGTAGGGATTCTGGCCATATTTTATGTGTTGTCTTTGATTGCGGCATTTACATTTACGCAGTTGATGGCTGTTATCACGCAGGGGTCACTGAAAAAACTGCGTGAAAAAATGTTTAACGGCATGCAGGATCTGCCTATTAAATATTTTGATACGCACAATCATGGCGATATCATGAGTTATTACACAAATGATATTGATGCATTGCGGCAGATGATTTCTCAAAGTTTCCCGCAGCTGATGATCTCGTGCGTAACCGTCACCACGGTGCTGTGTATCATGTTGTATTACAGCTTCTGGCTGACGCTTGTAGTTGTGGCGGGCGTGGTATGCATGCTGACAGTCACAAAACATGTGGGCGGTGGTTCGGCACGTTACTTTATTCGTCAGCAGCAGGCGCTGGGCCGTACAGAAGGTTTTGTGGAAGAAATGATGAATGGCCAGAAGGTCATTAAAACATTTTGCCATGAGCGCCAGGCTGAGAAAGATTTTGACGCCATCAATGATGCGCTGTTTGAAGATGCGCGCAAGGCAAACCGGTATGCCAACATGTTAATGCCAATTCTGGGTAATATCGGAAATGTGTTGTATGTGGTGGTGGCCATTGTAGGCGGCCTGCTTCTGCTTTCCAATGCGCCCAATCTCAGTTTCTCTGGTTTGGGGTTCAGCATCAGTATTGTGGTGCCGTTCTTGAATATGACAAAGCAATTTGCCGGTAATGTCAGCCAGGTGTCCAACCAAGTGAATGCCGTAGTGATGGGCCTTGCAGGTGCGCAGCGAGTGTTTGCACTGATTGACGAGCAGGCGGAAACGGATGAAGGATATGTAACGCTGGTCAATGCAAAAGAGACGGCTGACGGCCAGTTGATAGAATGTGAAGAACGTACCAATGTGTGGGCGTGGAAGCACCCGCATCATGATGGAACGCTCACATACACGCGTCTTGCGGGAGATGTGCGCTTTTATGATGTGGATTTTGCCTACGAGCCGGGCAAAACCGTACTGCACGACGTCTCGCTGTATGCAGAGCCGGGCCAGAAAGTGGCGTTTGTGGGTTCCACGGGTGCGGGGAAGACCACGATCACGAACCTGATCAACCGGTTTTATGATATTGAGGATGGCAAAATTCGCTATGATGGTATCAATATCAATAAGATCAAGAAAGCGGATCTTCGCCGAAGCCTGGGCATTGTGCTGCAAGACACCAACTTGTTTACCGGCACTGTGATGGATAACATCCGGTACGGAAACCTTTCGGCCAGCGATGAGGAATGCATTGCGGCTGCTCAGCTGGCGGGTGCGCATGACTTTATCACTCGCCTCCCGCAGGGATATCATACGATGCTTTCCGGCAACGGCGCCAATCTGTCCCAGGGCCAGCGTCAGCTGTTGGCCATCGCACGTGCCGCTGTGGCAGATCCCCCTGTTATGATTTTGGATGAGGCAACTTCCAGCATCGATACACGCACAGAGGCGATCGTACAACAGGGTATGGATGCGTTGATGACGGGCCGTACAGTGTTTGTAATTGCTCACAGGTTATCTACAGTGAAAAACTCGAATGCAATTATGGTTCTGGACCATGGACGGATCATCGAGCGTGGCACACATGAACAATTGCTGGCTTTGAAGGGCACTTACTATCAGTTGTATACCGGCGCACTGGAGCTGGACTGAGCACCGCACTGCCTGTTTTTGCGGATGAAATGAGAAAAGCAGCCTCTCTCTTTCAAAAAGAGAGAGGCTGCTTTGTTTGTGTGAAAGATTATGTTGGCCGGGCGGCGTCCGAGTGCTCACAGAATGCACGGAGTGCCTGTGCAGTCTGTCTCCGGCGCGCCTCGATATTTTCTTTCAGAAGAAGATCTTTCACCTTCATCAGACGAATAGTGTTTGCACGCTCATTTTCGTCCAGCTTCATGGAGATGTAGTGGATGTTCTCTTCCATCTGTGGGATCTTTACATACTCCAGTGCGTTCACACGACGGCGGGTGCGTTCAATTTCCTGTGCCAGAAGCTGGCTGGCCTTTTCCGCTTCTGCCAGCCGAAGCATATCCTGCATCACCTGAGATAGAGCATTTACTGCGTCATCCAGTTCGCCGCTTGTTTGTGCAAAACCGTAGGGATACACCTCGCCGGCGTCCTGGCTTTGTGTGTGGAATTCATAGTGCGGTACGTTTACTGACATGACATTTTGAAACGTCATCTCCAGCTCTACGTGCTGTTTGGGATACAAAAGCGCTTGTTCCAGCATTTCCGGCGACATAAGGGCGGCAGCCACTGTAAAGGCGCGGTGAGCCTGTAAAAGGCCTTCTTCCACCCGCTGACGAAGGGCTCGATTTTCCCGCACCACATCCATGAACTGTTTCATCAGTTCATCGCGCTTGTCTTTCAACAGCTTGTGGCCGCGCTGTGCCGTTTTTAGGCGTCCCTTCAGCCGGGTGAGTTCCATTCGCGTGGGGTTGATGGTCGTGGAAGGCATACAATCCCTCCTTTAGCCCTTCGAGGGCAGATATTTGTCGATATACTCGGGTTTGATGCGCTTCAACTCGCTGCGGGGCAGGATGCTCAAAAGCTCCCAGCCAAGCTCCAGAGTCTGCTCGATCGAGCGGTTTTCATCCGCGCCTTGTGAAACGTAGCGCCGCTCAAATTCGTCCGCGAACTTGGCATATAGCAGGTCTGTGGGGCTCAGCGCAGCTTCGCCCAGGATGGACATGAGCTCTTTATTCTCCTTGCCTGTGGCATAAGCAGCAAACAGTTGGTTCATTGTGCCGGCATGGTCTTCCCGCGTTTTTCCCTCGCCAATGCCTTTGTCTTTCAAACGGGACAAAGAGGGAAGCACGTCCACCGGAGGGTTGATGCCTTTGCGATACAGTTCGCGCGAAAGGATGATCTGCCCCTCTGTGATATAGCCTGTCAGGTCCGGGATGGGGTGAGTTTTGTCGTCTTCCGGCATGGTGAGGATAGGGATGAGCGTGATGGAACCATCCCGTCCAAGCTGACGGCCGGCCCGTTCGTACAGGGTAGCAAGGTTGGTGTACAGATATCCCGGGTAACCGCGGCGGCCCGGCACCTCTTTCTTGGCGGCAGAGATCTCACGCAGCGCCTCGGCGTAGTTGGTGATATCCGTCATGATGACCAGCACGTGCATACCTTTTTCGAAGGCGAGGTATTCCGCTGCCGTCAGTGCCATGCGGGGCGTGGCGATACGTTCTACGGCAGGGTCGTTGGCGAGGTTCGTGAATAGCACAGTGCGGTCGATGGCGCCGGTGCGGTTGAACTCGTTGACGAAAAACTCGGCTTCTTCAAATGTGATGCCAATGGCGGCAAATACCACTGCAAAGTTGGAATTGTCGTCCAGCACTTTGGCCTGACGGGCTATTTGGGCGGCCAGCGCCGCATGCGGCAGGCCAGAGCCGGAAAAGATAGGCAGCTTCTGCCCGCGCACCAGGGTGTTCAACCCATCGATGGTGGAGATGCCCGTCTGGATGAATTCGTTTGGATAATTGCGCGCGGCGGGATTCATGGCCAGGCCGTTGATATCCCGGTATTCATCAGCAAGAATGGCGGGGCCGCCGTCGATGGGCATTCCCATGCCGTTGAACACGCGGCCCAGCATATCCTCCGACACGCCCATCTGCAGAGGATGGCCAAGGAAACGGATCTTGGATTCGGCAAGGTTTATGCCGGCAGAGTTTTCAAACAGCTGCACCACGGCGGTATCGCCGTTCACCTCCAGCACCTGGCAGCGGCGGATGGAGCCGTCACGCAGTTCGATCTCACCCAGTTCATCATAGGTGACACCCTGCACACGGTCCACCACCATCAGCGGGCCAGAGATTTCGTGGATCGTTTTGTATTCGCGGATCACAGCGCACCATCTCCCTTCTGCGCAACGGCTTCGATCTGTTGCTCCATCTCGGCGTCCATCTCGGCATAAGCTGCCTGATATTCGCCGGCGGGCACGGACTTAGCGCGACCGATCTTCTCACGCACGGGCACGGTAAACAAATCGGCAATGGTGCATCCGCGCTCGGCCGCGGTGCGGCACCGCGCGTCATATTCACGGATCAAAGCAAGCATCCGCGCCTGACGATCATACTCGGAATAGGCATCAACGTCCATAAAGGAGTTCTGCTGCAAAAAGTCTTCCCGAATCATCTTGGCGGTTTCCAGCGTGATCTGGTCCGCGGCAGAAAGGGAATCTTTACCCACCAGCTGTACAATCTCGTTCAAGCTGGCCTCCTCCTGCAAAACAGCCATGGCCCATTCTCGGTTCTGCAGGAACGCCTTGCCAAGGTGTTCGTCATACCAGGGCCGCAAACTGTCCAGATACAGAGAATAGGAATTGAGCCAGTTGATGGCCGGGAAATGACGGCGATAGGCAAGCGAGGAATCCAGCGCCCAGAACACCTTCACGATGCGCATGGTGGCCTGTGACACGGGCTCGCTGAGGTCGCCGCCCGGCGGCGAGACGGCTCCAACAGCAGTAAGGCTGCCACGCCGCTCTTCTGAGCCAAGGCAGGCCACTTCACCCGCGCGCTCGTAGAACTGCGCCAGACGGGAGCTGAGGTAAGCGGGATAGCCCTCTTCACCGGGCATCTCCTCCAGGCGCCCGGACATCTCACGCAATGCCTCAGCCCAGCGGGAGGTGGAATCTGCAATGACGGCCACCGCATACCCCATGTCGCGGAAGTATTCGGCAATGGTGATTCCGGTGTAGATGGATGCCTCGCGTGCAGCCACCGGCATGTCAGATGTGTTGGCGATCAGCACGGTGCGCTTCATCAGAGATTGCCCTGTGCGAGGGTCTATCAGTTCGGGGAATTCCCGCAGTACATCGGTCATCTCGTTGCCACGCTCGCCGCAGCCGATGTAGATAACAAGATCCACGTCCGACCACTTGGCCAGTGCGTGCTGCATCACCGTCTTCCCGGAACCGAAGGGGCCGGGAATGGCGGCCGTGCCGCCTTTGGCAACGGGGAAAAATGTATCTACGATGCGCTGGCCGGACTGAAGCGGGCTGTGTGGCGGATATTTACGCTTATAGGGCCGCCCCACACGCACCGGCCATTTCTGCATCATGGGGAGTTCAACAAGGCTGCCATCGGCTTGCTTCAGAACGGCGATGGTCTGCGTCACTGTAAAATTTCCCTCTTCGATGGATACCAGAGTGCCCTTCATATTGGGGGGCAGCATGATTTTATGCAGGATCGAGTCCGTCTCCTGTACAGTGCCCAGCACATCGCCACCCGTCAACTGGTCCCCAGGCTTGGCCACAGCCGTGAACTGCCACACTTTTTCCCTGTCCAGCGCGGGTACTTCTACACCGCGCGGCAGATTATTGCTGCCGCTTTTTTCGTGGATAACTTCCAGCGGGCGCTGGATGCCGTCATAAATGGTTTCGATGAGGCCGGGCCCCAACTCTACAGATAAGGGTGCGCCGGTGGTGACTACTTCCGCACCGGGCCCGAGGCCGGCTGTTTCCTCATATACCTGTATGGAGGCGTCGCCGCCTGTCATATTCAAAATCTCTCCGATGAGGCGCTGCTCGCCTACACGGACAACATCGGCCATGTTGGCCTCTTCCATCCCCGTTGCCACCACCAATGGCCCGGAGACCTTGACAATCTTTCCCATAGGCTGTTTACCTTCTTTCTGACGCATACCGGCATTTTTTATGGCGCCGGAACACCCCGGCGCAAAAAAGTATTTCGCCTGCGGCAATGCTGTGCTGCCGCAGGAAGTTTGCGTGGGCCCCATGCTCTGTATGGCACGGGGGAAACTGCTTTGCGCACTTTTACAGGATATCTGCGCCCACGGCCCGTTCCACAGCGTTTTTGACATTGGCCATGCCAATGCCAAGGCTTCCCTCTTTCCCCGGGATCAGGATGATAGCCGGGGTGAGCTCTTCCTGATAAAGGGCAAGTTCCGGCCCGAGCTGAGCCGCCAGTTGCTCTGTGAGATAGAGAATAGCAAAGCCCTCTTTTGCCATGCGGTGAAGGGCCTGCCGGGCGGCTTCTGCGCTGTCGGCCGGGCAAACCTCCAGGCCCAAAGCCTGAAATCCCAGCACACTGTCGCGGTCGCCGATTACGCCAATGCGATACATCCGCTCACCCATCCTTTCCTACACATAGCATTCCCGCAGCCGTTCCCAGATCATGGCCTCGTCCAGCCCGGCGCGGCAGCCGGAAAGGATGATGCGAATGGCCGTAAGCTCTGCTTCTTTTGCATGCAGGAAGGCGATCACCGGCTCTTCGCCAAAAGGCACGCGTTTCGCCCCGGCCACATACCGGGTAAGCGCGTTGTCACATTCCCGTTCAAAGGCAAGCATTGTGCCGCCTTCCGGGCGGGCTGCCTGGGCGCCAAGCTTGGCTGCCTTTGCCAGAGCGCCAGACTGGAACAGGTTGCCCAGATCCTCCGGCTGTGCCGCTGCAAGGGCGCTTTCTGTCACACTGCCACCGGGCATCAGCACCTGAAGAAGAAAATCGCCGCCTTTTCCCATGCGTGCCACCCGCACAGCAGTGCGCAGGTTGGCCACGTCTATGCAAAGACGCACATATCCCTGCAGAAAGGGGCTGGCGCAATCTGCCGCCAGCTGTGCCATCTCTGCATAACAGGCCTTGTCCAGTACAACGTCGCTCCGCTGCGGATCACGCGTGTCGGCTAAAACCCGCCGTGCGGCGGCAACTGCCTGCTGAAAACATGCACTGGTGCCGGAAAGGGATTCCCTTTGAAACTCCTCTGCAAGCTGTTGGCAATCATAGCGGCCGCCGGAAACAAGAAGACGGCGTGCATCGCTCCCTGTCGCCTCTGCTTTGATCAGCGCTTTGGCATTGTGATAATCATATTTTAGGCGAAACACGTCTATTAGCCGTGGCTCCGGCACGGCGCCCTGTAATTCGTCGAACAGAGCCCCCTGGGCATCTGCCAGGCGAGCTTCCACTGCGCCGCCGGCAGAGACGCCATAGCCGCATTCGTCCAGCACTTTCAGGGCTTCGCCTTCATTTTGAGCACTCACCATACGCTCCATGCGTTCTCTGCTGAGCAGACGGTTTTCCATGGCATGGATGCGCGTGGAGATCGTAATATAGTCCGTGTCCTTTTTACGCTTTTGGGACAAAATATCACCCCTTTCGGGTCAAAAAACCTCTGGGCACACGGTGCCCGGGTTTATTCTTTGCCGTGGCCGGCCAGAATCTCTGCCACCGGTTTTTCCAGTTTTTCCCGCTGTAGGCGCAGCATGGCCTCAAAAGAACAGTTCACTTCTACCGGGCCGTCCGCAAGGATGAAGCCGCCCCGAATGGGCCGAACTTCTTCTGACAGGGCCAGCGCGCCGTCTGAGCCGCCCTGCTTAAGGGCCGCGTTGGCAGCCGACACTACCGCTGCGCCGATGCGGCCGCGGTCCTGCGCGGAGAAAATAAGCTGCCCGTGGCCGGCAGGCGACGCCCGCAGGACCAATGCGGTGAGAAGACGCACCATTTCCTCATCGGGCATGCCGCACAATTTATCCAGTGCGCGTTCAAATGCTTCAGCAAGCACCTGCTGCCGCGCACCCAGTTCCAGCGTGTGCCGCTGCATCTGCGCTGCAGATTTCAGGCGCTCCAAGCGCTCATCTGCTGCCTGACGGCCGCGGGCCAGGATATCTTCCCGCTCGCGGTCGGCCTGTGCCTGTGCCTGCGCCTGGATGGTTTCGATCTGCTTGTCGGCCTCCTGCTCCATGCGCGCGATCTCCTGATCGGCGTCTTCCCGGATGCGGGCTGCGATTTGTTCTATTCCATCCATAGAAGAACCTCCCTCAGGCGCTGATATTGATGATCATCAACATCGAAGCCAGCAAGGCCAGGATGGCGTAGAACTCTACCGTAATGCACAGCACCATGCCTTTGGACCAGTCATCCGGCTTTTTTGCCAAAAGGTTGATGGAGGCAGCCGCCACGCGCCCCTGCGCGATAGCGGAAAACAGGCCGCCCAGTGCCATGGGCAGGCAAGCCACAAAGTACGACATGCCCTGTGCCACCGTCAGTTCGGGCAACGTGCCGCTGAGCAGCCCCATGCGGAAAATAGCGAAAAACCACACGACCAGGCCGTATAAGCCCTGCGTGCCAGGGATAACCTGAAGAATCATGATCTTGCCGAATTTTCCGGGATCTTCACACAAAAGCCCCGCGCCAGCTTCGCCGGCAAGGCCGGTGCCCTTTGCCGAGCCAATGCCGCTGAGAACGGCCGCAAGGCCTGCACCAAGCAGAGCCAGGGCGAGGCCGCCGATGTTTCCAAGGAAGGTCATGCTCTCCATACCGATCGATTCCATAACGTTGTCCTCCTTTTATTTGCTGATGTCATAATATTTTGCCGAAAGATCCAGCGGGCGGAATGGCCGGCCGCCGTCCTCATAAAATTTTCCAAAGTATTCCAGACACTGAAGACGCAGATCATGCACATAGCAACCAAGCAGGTTCAATGCGAAGTTCAGTGCATTTCCGGCCGCTGAGATAATCAAAAAAACGATTACATTGCCAGGGATGGCCCCAAGTGTGTTGAAAACCTGCGCAATGACCGATCCGGCCAGCATCAAGGCCATCAAACGAGAATACGAGAGGATGTCGCCGAAGTATCCGGTGACGTGGTTGTACAAAGAGGCAAACACGCCGGTGATCTTACCAAGGCCTTTTCCCGTAATAAGGGGCCCGGCCACCACAAGCGCCCCGCCGACATACAGCACCAGGTTCGTAATGCCCAAAGCGGCCAGCCCGATACCAGCGAAGACAACCCACCAAGTGATCTCTTCCCAAAATGCGTCCCAGAACTTGCCGGACGCCACTTTGCGAACCGCACTGACGGCCATGCCGGTGATGATTTGCACAACACCAAGGCACATGGCCCCGATCAGAATCATCATGGTATCGTTCAGCGGGGTGAACAAAGAAGGCAGCACCAGCGGGGCGTCGGGGTTCACCAGTGTGGTGAGCTGGGTGAGAAAATCACCGAAAAATCCGCCCGTTACAGCCCCCATCACGAAGGTGCTCACGCCGCACAGCCCCAAGAGCATGAAGAAGTTGTGCATGCCGGCTTTGGGCTTGGCCTTTTTCAGCACGAACACAGCGGCCAGCATCATGAGCAGGCCATATCCCATATCCGCCATCATCACCCCGTAAAATGCAATGAAGAAGGGGGCCATCAGGGGGTTGGGGTCCACCGTGCCATATGCCGGCAGAGAATACATCTCTGTGACCATGTTCAGCGGCCGGGTGAACCAGTTGTTTTTTAACTGGACCGGAACCTGAGGATAGTCACTTTCCGGCGGGTCGGAGACTTCCCATGCACATGGGTATCTTGCCAGACCGGCCTTCACCTCTTCCCAACGCTCGGCGGGCACCCAGCCCTGAAGGAAAAAGGTCTGTCGTGTATCCCGAAGGCGGGCACGGCCCTCCTGAAGGTGGATGTCCAACGTAGCCCGGTCTGCTGCGCGGCACAATTCATCCATTTCGCTGCTCATGGCAGCCAGCTGGCTGCGAGCCTGTTCCAGTTCGGCCTGTGCCTGCGCCTGCTGAGCGCAAAGCGTTGCATCGTTCTCTTTGGCGGTGCCGCTCCACCCACTAAGATCTACACGTGCCCAGCCAAAAGCACGTAGCGCTTCCAGAACGGCGTCCTGTACATCCGTATGGCAAACCAGCAGGCAATAGCGCAATTCCCGGCTGGCGCTGGCCTGAGTCAGGCATGCCAGCTCACTGACGCTTTGTACGGCCTGCACGGCATTTTCAAACGGGTGGGCAGTTGCCAGAGTGCCAAATTGCACCATCATGCCCGGAGTGGAAGCCGTATTTAATGGAACATCCAAGTCCATCCAAGGGGCCAGCACCGTGCGCTGGGAGGCCAGCTTTTCCTGCCGTGCCAGCAATGTGCTGATTTGACGGTCAGCTGCCAGCACGTTTGCCACGGCCTGATCCTGCCGCTCCACAGCCTCCTGCCCATACAGCTCTTCCCGGCTGGCACAGGGCTTCGGGGAGAGAAAACTGCGCCCTTTGGCCCCATAGTGCCGTAGTACATCCATGGCGTGCTGTGCATCGTGATGACGGGCCTGCGCCTGTGAAAGAGCGCGTGTGTCCGGCGAGGACAACTGGCTCAGAAGTTCCTGCGCGGGTGCCTGCTCCTCTTCGTTTTCACTGCGTGAACTCGGTGAGGGCTCACTGATCTCCACGCATCCCAGCCCCTGAAGCGTGCGTAGCATCTCCTCCCGATCCTCCAGCATGGCGAGCAGCTTCAGTTGTTTCATTTTGACGATAGCCATCAGCTCACAACCTTTTCCATAAGAAAAACAGCCGCTTCATCCAGCCGGCTGCGCATCTGCGCCTTACGTGTTTCACATTCCTGCTGAGCCTGCTTCAGAACGTCCTGTGTCCAGGCCTGGGCCTGCGCTTCCGCCTGCGCCATCATGGCCCCGGCCTCTGCCTCTGCCTTCTGGCGCGATTGCTCCACCGCAAGGCGGGCGGCACGCTGCGCCTGGGCGACGCGCTGTTTGTTCTGCGCCGCAGCAGTTTCTTTCTGTTTTTTCACTTCTTCTTCCAGTACGGTCACCTTTTGGATCTCGTCTGTTACCATTGCCCTTTCACCACCTGTTTTTCAGAGTTTTCCGCATAACCTCCACACAAATTTTGAAAACCATGTCACTATTTTAGAAGTAATAAATGAAAAAATCAAGACATAGATTAATAATTCTGTGGCTTACGTATGTTTTTTTGAAACCCTTACGTATTTCTTGAATAAGGCTTTGAACAAGGCTTTGAACAAGGCCCATATCGGCATATGGAGGATATTCTACATTAATAATATAGAAATATCTCGCCGGTGTAAACAGATCTGGAAGCGAAGGTTTGTTTCCCCTGTAGAAAACAAACTACGTACGGGATACACAAAATGTGTAATTTCCGCGCGCGGGGCTTGCACAATACGACATATTCTGATAAGATAAAAGCGGGAAAATTGCGGCCAGGTAAATGTCGGCCGCGTAGGCCCTGCGCCATCCAGATTGGGGTGGCTATTCTTTTGAACCAAAACTACACCAAAAAGGTATATTTTGCTTTTCCGTATCTACGAAAAGCAGCTTGGTAATATTTTTCGCACAAGGTTGGCCTTTGACCGTGGCGAAGGAGGAGAAGGAGCAATGTTACAGCTGGAACATCTTGCCTGGCGGCTGCCGGGGGGAGAAAGCATTTTGAAAGGCGTGGACGTGCGTGTGCCGGCGGGAAAACTTGTAGTGGTTACAGGCCCGAACGGTGGCGGAAAAACATCTTTGGCCAAACTGGTGGCCGGCCTGGAAACGCCAACAGCCGGGCGCATCCTGTTTGAAGGGGAAGATATTACAAGCCTGGATATTACGCAGCGCGCACAGAAGGGGATTGCCTATGCCTTTCAGCAACCGGTGCGTTTTAAAGGGCTTACCGTGCGCGACCTTTTGGAAATGGCTGCAGGTAAACCTTTGCAGGAATGCGAGGTTTGTGCGCTGGTGGGAAAAGTTGGCCTTTGCGCCAGTGAATATATCGACCGTGAAGTGGACGCAAGCCTTTCCGGTGGTGAAGCAAAACGTATTGAGATTGCAACGGTGCTGGCCCGTGAAGCAAAACTTTCCATTTTTGATGAGCCGGAGGCAGGCATCGATTTGTGGAGTTTTTCCAAACTGGTGGAAACTTTTCAGGAACTGCAGAAAAGCCACCACGGCACATTGTTGATCATTTCGCACCAGGAGCGTATTCTCTCCATTGCGGATGAGATCGTGGTGATTGCAGATGGCGTGGTGCGTGAAGCGGGCCCGCGCGAAGAGGTGCTGCCCCATCTTTTGCAGGGCGATACCATGGGATGTATGTGCCCGCTTGGGAAGGAGGTGCGCCACGCATGAACAAGGTAACAGATGAGCTGCTGCGGATGGTAGCAGATTTCAAAGGCAATTTTACCGGCGCCTATAATATTCGAGAGGATGGCGGCTGTGCCGGGCGGCGCAGTACGGAAAACATTAAAATTGAATCCAAGCAGGATAAACCCGGCATCGATATCCGTGTGGCCCCTGGCACCAAAGGCGAAAAGGTATATATTCCCGCCTGTGTGACACACAGCGGTGTGGATGACCTTGTGTACAATGATTTTTACATCGGCGAAGGCGCGGACGTTGTGGTGGTAGCTGGCTGCGGTATCCATGCAGATGGTGAGGAAGAGGCACGGCACAATGGTATCCATCGTTTCTTTTTGGAGAAGGGCGCCAAGGTCGTGTATGAGGAAAAACACGTGGGCACAGGGAAGAGCACGGGCCATCGCCATATCGACCCTGTAACAGAAGCGTTTTTGGCTGAGGATTCCAGCCTCACCATGGACACAGTGCAGATTTCAGGTGTAGACACCACATATCGCAGAACCAGCGCGAAACTTGCAGCCCGTGCGAAATTGCTGGTGCGTGAACGTATTATGACCACTGGTGTGGAGGCGGCTAAAACAGATTTTACTGTATATCTGGAGGGGGAAGACTCCGGGGCGGATCTGGTGTCCCGCTCTGTGGCAAAGGGGCGTAGCCATCAGGAATTCACCTCTCGCATTGTGGGAACGGCGCGCTGCACAGGCCACTCTGAGTGTGATGCCATTCTGGCAGATCACGCTACGGTGGTGGCAACACCGGCATTGGAGGCGGCTAACTTAGATGCATCGCTGATCCATGAGGCGGCCATTGGCAAAATTGCTGGCGAACAGCTGATGAAGTTGCGCACGTTGGGCCTTACAGAAGAACAGGCGGAAGAAAAAATCATCGCAGGATTTTTGAAATGATAACAAAAACCCGCTCGTCCAGAGCTAAAATGCCGGACAGCGGGTTTTGCTTTATTGCGGGCCTGTGATGTAGTATGATACAATCATAATAGCCGAAAGACAAACCTGCAAGCAAAAGAGGGGGAGAAATATGGAATTCAGACCGATGAGAAGGAAAAATCAGCAGATGACTGACGCTGAGGCATGGGATATTCTTCAACGCGGCAGTTTTGGTGTTCTGGCTGTACAGGGCGATGAGGGGTGGCCGTATGCTGTTCCGCTGAACCATGTGTGTATGGACGGACGCATCTATTTCCATTGCGCCAAAGCGGGCCATAAACTGGACGCTCTGCGCGCACAGCCACATGTGTGCTATACAGTTGTGGAAAAATCGGACATCGTCAGTGCCGAATTTACTACATATTTTGTAAGTGTGGTTGCATTTGGCACCGCACATGTAGTAGAAGACAGGCAGGAACATTTGGCTGCCTTGCGAGCGCTGGTTGAAAAATATTCTCCTTCCGAACCGGAGGAGAATAAAGTGCGAGAGATAGAGGGGTGTCAGGCGTCATGCATCGTGGCAATCGATGTACAACATCTGACGGCCAAACAGGCTAAGGAACTGGTATCACGTTGATATGTTCATTGCGGACATGTTAAAAGCCGGGGCTTCTAACAAGAAGCCCCGGCTTCCCTTTTTAAAGGTAGTTGCACAGAAGGTGGATAAAGATTTAGCGGTGCTTTTTTGTGAAATGCCAGAACCACAGATTGGCAAACCCGTAAATGACACAAAATCCACCAATCGTTAGAACCCCAAATGATGAATACGGCCGTGGATAGCCGCGCAGCAGCACGCTGACGATCAGATTGGCGGGTACAAAGAAGCAAAGCGCGAAATCGGCGCGCCACAACTTACGTAAGCCGCTTGCTTTATCAAACACACCTGCGCTGTGTTGTATGATAAGCCCCAATGCCTGCAGAGCCATGCCCAGAGCGATATCGGTGGTTCGCTGATACTCATACCAGGCGGCCAGGATATAGACCAAACCCAGTACCACAAGTGCCAGCCCGCATGCAGGGGCTGCTCGCCGTAATGGGGGCTGAACAGGCTTTGGCTCTACCGTTTGCCCGCGAAGAAGTTCATCTGCCGTCATTTTAAATACTTCGCACAGTGCCAGTGCTTTGTCCAGCTCGGGAATGCTTTCATCCAATTCCCATTTGGAAACCGCCTGCCGCGAAACGCACAGGCGCTCCGCAAGTTGTTCCTGCGAAAGGCCTGCGCGACGGCGACATGCCTGAATACGTGCACCTAGTGTCGTATTTGGTTCCATACTCAACTTCCCCCGATCCGAATTGGATTTGTACGCGGCAAAAGGCTTTTGACGGCCGGCTGCGCTCTGCATTTCAGCATACACT
This sequence comes from uncultured Clostridia bacterium, assembly GCA_945867255.1. Taxonomy (GTDB): domain Bacteria; phylum Bacillota; class Clostridia; order Oscillospirales; family Ruminococcaceae; genus Ruthenibacterium. The sequence continues at coordinate 9,006 of CAMBHV010000004.1, read as the reverse complement.
TACACATAGTTGCGTGCCAGAAAGTAAAGTTGGAAATTACGCAACCTGGGGTTGCATATGGCGGAAATGTGGTGCGGGATATCACAAAGAATAAAATTGCCATTGCGGGAACCACAGCAAGCATTTTGCATACCAGGTGGGCACGGGTAAGCCGCTGAGGGCGGGGTAAAACATGAGAAGCAACACCCCGGCGCAGATTGCGAAGCCCCAAGCCACGCGCTTCGCGCGGATAGGCGAGTGGATATGCCATTGCTGCCATACGATAGCCATGGCGGCCACGCCAAAAGCAGCACCTGCAAAATAGTGGTAAATAAATGTACAGCGGCTGACAGGGATCCATGGAACGATCTGCGCGGCCCACAAAACCAAAACAGCGCGCGCGGCGCGCGTGCCGCTGCCGCGCACCTGCTGAACAAACAGGGCTATCAGCGCCAGAGTTCCACCCCAGAATATCAGCGGGTTGCCAAACGAAGCGATGCTGGCAGCTGTGCCTTGCGGCAATTCCCCGCCCATATAATACCACACGGGGCGCGCATCAAACGGCCAGGAAAACCAGCTACTTTCAAAGGGGTGAGAAGCGGTGAGCGTAGAGTGATAAGCATACATGCTTTGCTGCGCAGCCCACCATTCCTTCAGACCGTATTGGGAGCTTCCAAACCCAAGGGGCAAATAACTTGCAAGATAGATGGCCAGCGGTAACAGCACGAACCATACAACACCGGAAACGAGGGCCCGCACCCATAAAGTGCGAATGGCATGAGGGGCATCCGTGCTATGTTGCAACGTTTGCGTTTTTTTAGCAAGGGCCCAGAAGTACAGAACGGCTAACCCGGCTCCGGCAAACAACCCTGTCCATTTTACGGCGGCACCGCAGCCGAATGCGGCACCGGAACCTGCAAGGCACAACACGGCACGGCGCGTAAAACCGGCCCGAGTCAATTCCCGGCAGAAGGCAATCATTCCCAGCGCAGAAGCCAGGATAAAAAATACCGCATAAGTATCGATAGTGCCAATGCGGCTTTGGGCAAATCGCATGAAATCAAAACTCCACAGTATGGCGGCCAGCGCGCCGGCGCGTCTGCTTCGACATAATGTGCGCACAAGAAGATACATTTCCGGTATCAGAAGCACACCGAACAGGGTTCCCATGCAGCGCCAGCCAAACGGAGTCATCCCGAATAGCATAATGCCAAGCGCCATAATATCCTTCCCAAGTGGAGGGTGTGTAGTCTCGTAAATGGGCAATCCCTGGAGTGTTTCGTAAGCAGAGCGCGCGTGATAGATCTCGTCAAAATACATGGAGTTTTCGTATCCCGGCCGATATGGAACCATATCCTGTTCATCAAACAAAGCGGGGGCGTCCTTACAGGTTGCAGGGAGTACACTCCCGTTTGCATCCACAAAGGCCAGTTCAAACACCTGTGCATCTTGCAGAGTTACGGTGAAAAGCCCCTGCCCGGAAAGAGATCCGCGCGTCCAAGTAAAGCAACCGCCGGGCTGAAGTTGCACGTTAAGCACTTCCTGCCCTTGTTCGTCATGTACGCATAGTGAACCACCTTGTGTAATACCAGGGTAGATCAAAAGGCTTTGCGCTTCGCCCTGGATGGCCACCTCGAAGGATACGGATTCCTGCGTTTGAAAAAATGTTTGCGGAGCTTTCAAGTTGCCAAGGCGGGCGAAAGAAAATATGCCCACGGCCAGTGTGCCTGCGACAAGAAGCACAAATTCTCGTTTTCCAAAGGGGAGAGGCGGCTTTGGCAAGCTTTCTGCCTGCATGCGAGATGCGCGGCGTGCCAGGAAAATTCGCAAGCTAACTGCGGGAACGGCTCCAAAGGGAGCTGTACATTGCAGAGGTGCATCATGCGCGCCGCGCACGCAAAGGCGAAATGTTACGGCAAACAGGCAACCCACACAAATCAGCACTGCAAAAGAAATGGCACGCAGGGCGAAAGCGGGGGCGCCTTCCACAAGGAACATATCCTGTGAAGTGCTGGCGTTTATCACCAATAGCATATTTAGCCATGCCGCTAACCCTAAGGTGATGCCAATAGAGAGCAACTGACGGTTCCTGCGTATGGCCGACGCTGCAAAAGTAAGAACCACCGCCATCAGCAGATATCGTTCGTGCATGCGGTGCGCAAAGCAAAAAATACCCGCGGCATAAAATGCTGCCAGAAGAACAGGGCACAGTCTGCCTCGGCGCGCGCTATAAAACGCCAGCACGGCAAGCGCGGCAGTAATCAAAAAAATATGCAAGATGCCCCATTGCGAATAACTGAGAAAAAACATCCGTGTCTGCTGTGGGGCCCAATTTGCCCCCAGCAGAGTGAACCAGTTTGCGGCACTTAAACTGGCATACGGATAACTTTGAGCTGTGGAAAAATACTTTTCAAGCAGTCCGGAGCCAAGCCCGGAGAAGCCAAAAAACGGGATGCCACAGATGAGGGCAGGCACAAGCGACAGCACGCCGGCGCAGACGGCATGGCCCAATGCGGCGGCACGCCGAGTGCTGTACCATGCCTGCGCCAGAATGCAGATGGCCAGTACGGGCCCAAGAATCAGGGCCTGTGGTTTCAAAGCTAACGCAATGCCCCAAAGAATTGCTGCTGCCCAGATGTTCTTTTTTTGAAGGAATACAAAACAAGCTGCAAGAAAAAACAGATATACGGTGTCCATCTGTTTCCATACGCCGGCGACATAAAAAAGCGCAGGGCAGGCGCCGACAATGGTGCCGGTAATAAACCCGCGCGCATGTCTGGGCCCGGCCAGTCGGTAGCACAAAAATGCAATTCCGACATTTGCGGCGATTCCCGGAGCTGCTATGATACAGCGCGCAAAGCTTCCGGTATAATTAAGTTGCAGCCACAGTGCCAGTTTTCCAATGGGCCATAAAAGAAGAATGCCCCCTGGGGGATAGTCGGCAAAATAGTCGGGGGCATAAAAGGCGGCAGGGCCCTGTTGTGCCACCTGCAGTGCCCAGGCCCAGAAGGTGTGATAGTCTGTTTCATAACCTGTGGTCGTTCCGGCAAGAAAAAACTGTATTAACACACAGGCGGCCATAGCCAGAGCAAATCGGCTGCCCCAGTGGTGTTTTTCCGACATGCAGGTACCTCCACTTTGAATAGTCGACGGTGAAATCCGTACATACGGCACTATGATACCATTTACAAGCCGGAAATGGCAAGCGGCATAGTATGCCATCCGGAAAATGGCTATCGAATTAGCGGAGATAATAAAAAAGCGCCGCGGAATTTCCGCGCCGCACGAAAAATGAACTTATTCGATTGCGATATAGGTTTTTTGCGGCAATTCCTGAGGCTTTGCCTTCGGAATGCTCAGGCGAAGAATGCCATCTTCAAACTTTGCATGCACATCAGCATCGGTAATGCCTTCCCCAACATAGAACGAACGGCTGCATTGGCCGGCCCAACGTTCCCGGCGTACATAACGCCCGTTTTCACCACCCTCGTCTTTATCCAAACCTTTGGCGGCGGTCACGGTGAGATAGCCATTTTCTACGCTGGCTGTGATTTGATCCTTTTTGAAGCCGGGCAGGTCAATATCCAACTCGTAGGTGTTATCGGTTTCGCGCACGTCGGTTCTCATAATGGCTGCGGCGTGTTTGCCATACAGCTCATGGTCGGCGTTGCGTTCCAACATGCGGAAAGGTTCAGAAAAGAAAGAATCGAACAGATTTTCACCAAAAATGCTAGGCAACATACTTCATTCCTCCATTCCAGCGGATGTTATAGGTTAACATCCAATGTGAAAATTGCCATTCGTAATTGGTCATCTTGCTTCCTTTGGAAGCTGATTTTAGTATACCACATTTTTTAGCACTGTCAAGATGAGAGTGCTAATATTCACAAAAAGTTCATAATAAATGGCTTAAAACAAAGAAGTTTTGGAATTTGGCAAAGCTGCGGTGGAACAAAAATGAAGCTAGCAAACGGAAGCGGAGATTAAAAATTTCCGCCATTCCAGCCCCAGAGTGGAGTTTCGGAATATTTGACATATACACGGTTCTCAGCGATGTCAAGCGCACCACATATAATGTCGCAAATCCGTGCGGTGAGGGTATCGGCTGCATCATCCGACACGGCGCCATATGCGCTTACTTCCACCATGGCGGCGCCATCATCGCTTCCGGCAAACCACAGGCGTGCCTGTGGCTCAAAGTTAAGCATCAGCCAGGCTTCACTTTTTCCGGGCAGCGCCTCAATAGCTTGGCCCAGCTGCCGCTTCATTGCCTGTTCGGCAGAGTCAGAAATATCGATGTTAGTTTTGATGTTAATAAATGGCATAAAGAACCTCCTGTTACAAATTTGGGGGATGGTGTATTCTGGCTTGTAAAAAATAGGGTTCTGCAGGCAAGCGGGCCAGATAGGTTCCTGTTCCCTATATTATATAATAGTGTATATAAATGTAGAAGGGAAGTGGCCGGGCTGTGGTTTCATTATCATAGCGCCTTTTTGAATATCGTGCAAGATTGGAGAAACGGGGTATGAAAAAATGACAATCTCGCGAAAGGATACAAATATGAAAAAGGTGTAAATTTGTGGCGCAGGGTTGAAAACCGGCAATTTTGATGATAGCATTAATATAGCTATAACTATGCGTATAATTTGCACAAATTTTTTTATTTGGTGAAAAAGTGCGCAAATATGCCATAAAATACAACGCCGCATTTGTGGCAAAAGGAGACACTATGCCAAGCAAGCAGAAAGGCCCGCAGCATGCAAAAAAAAGCAAATTTCGTCAGCGCTTTGAAAAGCGTTTTTCAAAAGAGCCTGCGGCATCTGTCCAGCCGCAGGATGGCATGTGGGACAACGGATACGGGTCAACTGAGTCAGATTTTGATACCATGTCATTTGACGCACCGCAGCAACAAGATAGCTATGTTTCAGATGACACAATGGGGTTTGATGTGAAAGAGGGCTCTGATGGGCCCTCTGCATATGGCCGTGCTGCAGAGCACGGTGAAGAGCCTGCCTATTCGGTCGATGATACGATGGATTTTGATGTGTCGGGTCAGCAGGATGGACGCTATCAAGATAGCTATAAATATGAAAATGATTCCTATGAAGCGCCTTATTCTGTAAACGATGATACAATGGAATTTGATACTGCCGATGGAGGTTACGGCGCGGGTGGAAGTGCTGGCTATGGCGGAGATGACGGACTGGATGATTATGAGGAAGACGGATATTTTGAAGGCCCGCCATCGGGAGGGCGCCATGATAAACAGGGCTTCTTTCAGACATATATTTCCGGCCATGGCCTTGCCGTTGCACTAAGCGCCGCAGGGGTAGTGCTTGTTGGCGTGCTGGGTGTTGTGGCTGCGTTTAAGTTTGGTATCCTCGGATCGGACGGTTTGCCGGTAGCTGGCGACAGTTCTTCGGACTCTTCGTCCACATCTGTTTCATCAGGCGTGTCTTCTTCCACTTCAAGCGCTTCGCAAAGCCTGTCGACGTCTGCATCGCCTTCGGCAACACCTGGTGCCACGCCCACCGCTACCCCGAAGGCCACTGCAACACCCAAGGCTACTGCAACACCAAAGAAAACGGCCACGCCGACATCTACACCAAAACCAACGGCCACGCCGGTGAAAACGCCAACGCCCACTGCTACACCGGTAAAAACACCAACGCCCACTGCTACGCCGATAAAGACGCCTACCCCAACGGCGACTCCTACTGAGCCGCCTGCACATGTGCATCAGTATCGGGAGGTAAGCAGAACGGAACCGACCTGTGCACACGCGGGCCTTGTCACCTATCAGTGCAGTTGCGGTGAATTGTATTCCGATGTTCTCCCGGCTACGGGAAATCATACGCCAGGCGCTCTGGAACAGAGAGAAGACGGAATCTATTATCAGTGTACCGTCTGTGGGAACTGGTTTAAACAATCTTGAACTTGCCCTAAAGGAGGAAACAATATTGAAACGATTGCTCCAGAAGGGGATTTCCCTTTGGCTTGCGATTACGCTGGCAGCTTCCATGCTACCGGCAGGCTTTGCCGTGGATGACAGTTCGTCCGCTTCGGGTACAGCGAATGCCCAAAGTACAGAAAAAGTTGACGATACAAACCTTCCCTATGAATATGAGCTGGATGAAGACGGCAACGCTACGTTGACGAAATATACGGGAAGCGAGCAGGATGTCGTTACACCCACGACCATTGATGGGCATCCGGTTACCCGCCTGGAGGGCACATTCCGCCAGCCCGAGCCGGAACAGGAAGATGCTACCACTACATCACAGGCTGCCGCGCAAGCGGAAGATGACGTGGAAGAGCAGCAGGACGACCAAGAGGGAATCCGCACCATCACGATATCGGAAGGTGTAGAGTATGTAGACGGCTACACGTTTGCCAATCTTTTTACACTGGAAGAAGTTTCATTGCCCTCTACACTGGAACAGGTGAACGGCTATACATTTGAGGGGCTGAAAAACCTGAAAACCGTCACACTGCAGGAAGGCCTGAAAACGATTAAAACGGAGGCGTTTAAAGACACAGGCATTGAAACATTGGTGCTGCCCGAGACGGTTACTTCTGTCGAAGCACGTGCGTTTCAAAGCGAGGCGCTGAAGGAGATTACCGTTCCGGAAAGTGTTACGCGTATCGGAAGCCAGGCCTTTTCCATGGATACCGGGCTTACCATCTACACCACTATGAATTCTACGGCCGCGGTGTATGCTGGCCTGAACGGCATTGCCGTGGTGTATACGGACTATGTGAACGTGGAACAGGTGACACTGGATAAGGAAGAACTGACACTGGTGGAGGGCGAGACAGGTGCATTGAAAGCGGAAGTGCTTCCGCAGAATGCCACGGAAAAAACAGTTTCCTGGGAATCCTCTGCCCCGGAAGTGGCGGCTGTGAATGAGAATGGGACAATCACGGCTTTGAAAGAAGGCCAGGCCACTATCACGGCCAAAGCGGGCCAGGCCAGTGCGCAGTGTGTTGTAACAGTAAATGCCATTGATGAAAGCGTTACGGTAGGCTGGACAGAAGATGGCATGTATTACGTGCGCGCCGATGGCAGCTATACAAAGGGAATGGCTGAAATAGACGGGCAGTATTACATCTTCAGCGAGGAAGATGGCAAGCTGCAGAAAGGCGAGAGCGTGCCTTTTGGCGGTTATACCTATGGCACGGACGAAAAGGGCGTGCTGATTGCGGTGACAATCCCGGAAGGAACCACACAGCTGGCGCGTGAAGAATTTACGATTCCTTCTCTTAAGACATTTACTATCCCGGCCAGTGTCACTTATATGGGTGCTGGGTGTATTCCTGTATCGGATGGGGTTACGGTGCGCGCACCGTATGGTTCGACCGCACATGTGTATGCACAGTTAAATTCTCTGAATTTTACTTATACGGATACGATTTCTGTGACACTGGACAGCACGGAGCTGGTGCTGGTCAAGGGCCGCGAAAAAACATTGACGGCGACAGTTTCGCCTGCGTTTGCCAGTGAGTTTGAACAGGCCTGGGCAAGCACGGCGCCGAATGTAGCCACTGTGGAAAATGGTGTGATCACTGCGCTGGAACTCGGTGAAACCGACATTACAGTGGAAGTGGGCGGCGTAAAGGCTGTATGCCATGTGACAGTAAAAGATAAGGTTTGTGATGCGCACTGGGAAGGCGAACAATATATCCAGGAGGATGGGGAACCCGCCAGGGGCATCGTAGAAATTGAGGGTAAAAGTTATCTTTTCCGTGAAGAGGATGGTATTGTCCAGAAGAACGCGGAAAACCTTGCATATGGAGATTTTGAATATAGCACGGATGAAGCGGGCGTCATCATTGGCGTGCGCGTGCCAGAGGGCGTAACATCTGTGCCGGCACAGCAGTTCTTTGGCCTGAAGCAGTTGCAGAAGGCAGAGATTGGCGGGCACGTAACCTATCTGGGTGATAACTTTGTGGATGCATCTACCGGTGTAGTGATTTATACCTCTCGGGGCAGTCTGGCGGCAGTTTATGCGCAGATGAGAAACATCCCGGTGCGGTACGATGACGGAGATGTGGCTGTGGGAAGTATTTCGTTGTCGGAAACACAGTTGCTTTTGCGCCCGGAGGAAACGGCTTCCCTGCAAGTTTCGTTTGAACCTTGGGATGCGACAGACCGCAATGTAACATGGGCTTCTTCCAATGAAGAAGTGGCCACTGTGGATCAAAATGGCCTGGTGACGGCGGTGGCTAACGGGCAGGCTACCATCACTGCTACTGCGGGCGGAAAATCGGCAAGCTGTACCGTGGATGTGGCAGACCGAAATGTTTGGGTAGAAAAAGATGGGAATACTTACTATATAGGAGAGGATGGCCAGTTTGTCACTGGCTATCAGGAGATCGAAGAAAAATTTTACATTTTTGACAATGAAGGCCGCCTGCAAACGGGTGATATCCTTTATGACGGGCGTCATTTCCATGCGGATGAGAGCGGCGTGCTGAGCGTGAGTGCATTTGTGGATGGAGACGACGGCACTACCTATTACGGCGAAGACGGTGCGGCGGTGCTGGGATGGTTTGAAACGAAGCAGGACGCGCCAAACCATCCTGCCGGGCGCTATTATCAGGATGGACAAAGCTACACTCTGGCAGTAGGGCTGACGCCGCTGGACGATGTGGTGTACTATTTTGATGCGAATGGCAGGCTGCATACGCAGGCAGGTTATGTCACAGTGGACGACCAGCAGTTCTACATCACAGCAGACGGCATCTACTCGCCGCCTCCCGTTATTACGGACGTTAAAGTGAGTTACAATACCAAGACAGGGGAAAACACGGTAACGGTAACTGCTACGTTCGGCGCTGCGGGCAGCGCTGAGGCGGCGTACAGTTTTGACGGAGGGAAGACCTGGCAGCAGGCTTCCAGCTACACATTTAAGGTTTCGAAAGATACAACGCTTGCGAAGGATACCATTCAGGTTCGTGATGCCGCACAGCCTGCACAGGTGGAAAAGTATGGCTATGAGCTTTCGCTGAAAGGGCCGGTTACGG
>CAMBHV010000003.1 GCA_945867255.1 uncultured Clostridia bacterium | reverse complement strand
TATCGGCCGTCTGTAATCTCCTGGCCCAGATAACCTTCATAGCCGTAACGATTCAGTACTTCAATAAACTGGCCCAGGTGATGGTTCCCGTCGCCCCACACAAGGTGGCCGTATGGTGTTCCATCGATAAAATGCATGTGACGGATATCATTTCCCAGCGCTTTGAACCAATCTTCCGGCGTTTCACCGGCCACACCCATGGCACAGGTGTCGATCATGGCCTTGAGGTTGGGGTGGTCTACATCCTGTAGCATCTTTTGCGCTGCAGGCAGATTGATCACAAGTTGGCTTTCTTCCGGGCGGATGGATTCCATCACCAGCGTGATACCATTCTCTTCTGCCACTTCGGCCAGGCGGCGCAGCATGGCCGCGCTGCGTTTCCAGGCCTCTTCCTTGTCTTCATTCCAATAACCCCAGCCGGAGTTTACTTCCATATATTCACAGCCAAGCTCATTGGCAAGACGAATGCCGTTTGAAAAATAACCGAACGAGCGTTCGATATGCTCCGGTTCCTTTGCTGCAAACTGATAAGGATACGTGCAATTCTCAGGAGTAAGCACATGTACGGCCAAACCGCGGCTTTCAATTTTCCGGCGAATCTCTTTTGCATCGTAATAGCGCATGTGATCCAGCCAGACATGCGGGGCCGCACACCAGAGTTCAATGCTTTTAAAACCAATGCGTTGCTGTGCATCAAGGAAATAATCCAGCGAATAGTTCACATAGTGGATGTTCATGCCCGCCACCTGTTCGCGGCGAAGTTTCGGTGTCGCCATCTCATTTCCCCCTTTCAGTTTTCAAAAAACGGTTCAAACGCCTTGAAATTGCGCATATCAGCTGCTGCGGGGTCATCAAAATACCGGCCATCCGTAATCTCCTGGCCCAGCAGTCCATCATAGCCGAACTCATTGAGCACATCCAGATATTTTTCTAATGGATATAGCCCGTCACCCCAAACAAGATGTGCATACGGGCGTCCGTCAATGAAATGTGTATGTACGATATCTTTTCCTAAAGTCTCAAACCACTGGCGCGGGGTTTCGCCTGCCACACCCATAGCAACCGTATCCAGCCCGGCTTTTACAAAGGGGCTGTCCACATCTTTCAAAAGCTGCACCAGTTCCGGCAGGGTGATTACCACACGGCTTTCCTCCGGGCGCACAGTCTCCACCGCAAGGGTGATGCCATGATCGGCAGCCGTTTTGGAAAGCTCCTTCAGGCTGCGCACCGCGCGATCATATGCACGGTCATATTCCTCATCAAATGGCGCACCAATGCAGTTTGTAAGCAGCTTTTTAGCACCCATTTTTTCTGCTGCTTCGATGCCGCGCTTGAAGTATTCCATGCTGCGGTCATGAAACCCACCTTCCGGGGCATTCATGGTGTAGTAATACGTTGCGCACTCGGGCGTATAGCACCCGATGGTCATGCCGCGGGCCTCCACCTTTTTGCGAAGTTCCACAGGGTCCTGATATCCGGTTTCGTCCATCAGATAATGAGGTGCCATGCCAAGCATCTCAATGGTTTTGTACCCGGCCTTTGCCTGCGAATCCAGCATGTAATCCAGCGGATAATACACATAGTGGATGCCGATGGCGGCAAGCTGTTCCCGTTTGATATGTGCCATAAAGCCCTCCTTTTTTCTTCCGTCTGTTCAAGTGCGTTTTATTTCAGTGCATTGTACACAATGCGCCCGTCCGAAATGGTAAGCACCACCTTGACATCCTTCACCTGCTCGTTGGGCATGGTGAACACGTCTGCGCCCAGCACGGCAATATCCGCCAGTTTTCCGGCTTCCAATGTGCCAAGGCGATTCTCGTTGTAACAATTGTACTGACCATTTTTTGTCCAGGCTGTCAGCATCTCCGGCACTGTGAGCATGTTCTGCTCATTGTACGTGCCGCCGTCTGCAAAATGGCCGCCCACGCCGCAGTAAATGGCCTGCGGGATATCGGGGATCAGCAGGGGAAGGTCTGTTCCGCAGGAAACGGTGATGCCGGAATCCCACATTTTGCGGCGGTTCCAATAGTTTTTGCCGCGGTCTCCGCCCAGCTGTGCATCGATCATATCCAGAACGTCCTGCTTATTGTCCAGCGACTGGATCTGAGCATATACCTCGGTGATGCCGCCCATGGCGCCAAATTTTTCAAGGTCCGCCGGGTTGGAATATTCCAAATCCGTAATGGCATGACGGTTTTTCAGTTTACCATTTTCATCTTTCTGGCAGGAATCAAACAAAGCTACCGTGTGGCGGATAGCGCCGTCGCCCTGGCAGTGCAGAGAATAACGGAAGCCATTTTCGTCTGCAAGATGCGTCTCTTTTTCGATGAGGTCCCATTCCACAGGTACCGTGTTCGTCATGCCGGGATGAGATTTGTACGGCTCGATCAGTTCAGCCATGGAAGAGGGGATGGAACGGTCCGTCATGCGGTTGTAGCCAGAGAAGGACACAAAAGGCCCGGTAAAGCGCTTTTGCATCGCCTTGCCGTGTTCAATGTTGATGCCCTCGCCCACAGGCTGACTCATCATGGAAACACGCACCGTCAGCGCATCTTCCTTTTCCAGCTCTTCCATTTTATCGGCGAAACCATAGTATGTATCAAACGTCATTTCCTTGATGGTAGTAACGCCACGCTCGTTGAGCATCTGCATATATTCCTTGTATTTTTCTTTCATACCAGGAAGCTGCAGATATTCACGAATCATCTTCCAGATCATTTCCGCATAGCATTTTTCTGGCCCGAACCCATAACGTTCCTTGGCTGCCTTGTTCATCCAGCAGTTGCCGCGATCCGCCGTGAACACCACAACAGGTTTATCCGGCCAGGTTTTATCCAGAAGATCAGCGTCTGTCACTTCGAAAGAATCCGGCTGCCAGCTGTGGCCAAACAATGCAGTTCCTGCAGGGGCTGTTTTTTCATATTCCTTCAATGCAGCCACACCCTGCACATCCGTTTTTACATTTGTAAAATCTGCGCCCAAACTTAAGAGAGCCCATCCGGTGAAAAACGTGTGCACATCCACAAAACCGGGTGTTACTACACAATCACCCAACTCCAGCACCTGTGTGGCTTTTTCCACCCACTGCTTCGCTTCGGCACGTGGGCCCACCGCTGCAATCTTGTTGCCCTCTACTGCCACAAAGCCATCAAACGGCGCTGCACCAGTGGCAGAAAACACATTTTTCGAGAGAAGTACCAGACATTTCTGACGTTCTGTCATGCCAAAGATCCTCACCTTTCCCGTATGGTAAATTTTCTAAGCACATAATATCATAATATGACGTTATAATACAAGTTAAAAAGTGTACAACTTTAGCTCCTTATTTTTATCAGTTATGTCTAATTATACCGAGAATTTTTCCCGATATTTTTTCAAAGAAAATTCAGTATTTTCATTTCATTGCGCCTTTATAATCACCTATCCATATTTATTTTCGCCAGAAAGTTGTTTTATTGGTCTTTCTTCCGGGTAAAATATTCAAACTTTTCATATGAGACAACAACAGATGGTTCAGATTATAAAAAGAATCATCTTCTGTCTGAAGTTGCCCCCTGTGATACAGGATGATTCTCACACAAAAAATATGTTTTCTCATGGACCTTTCATGTATCTTTCTGCATACATTCGATAAAGTTCTTTTGCTCTCGACAAACCGGGTACAGTAGTGATATGATGAAATAAATTCACCGGGCGCACAAATGTGCGCCCGGTGCATGATTGTGGGAAAGGGGCGGTGCAATGAAACAGGAGCATGTCCGGGTAAATTCCATTCTGGAAGGGCCCTTTTTACCTCAGCTTCTGACGCTGTTCTGGCCTATTTTGCTGGGCACTTTTTTTCAGCAGCTTTACAATACGGCAGATGCCATTATTGTAGGGCAATATGTAGGAGCTGCAGGTCTTGCGGCTGTCGGCGGTTCCACCGGCACCATTATCAGCCTTGTGGTAAATTTGCTGGTAGGTGTCGGCGTTGGTACGTCAGTTGCGGTTGCACAAAGTTATGGCGCACGCCGTTTTGATGATGTCAGCCGTGCTGTACACACTTCGGTTGCTCTCAGTATTGCTGGTGGTGCAGCCTTCACCGTGCTTGGGCTTATCGCGGCACCGCAAGTGCTGATTTGGATGGATACACCTTCCGATGTAATGCCCCATGCAATCAGTTACATTCATATTTATTTTCTTGGCGTGATTCCTTCGTTTTTTTACAATGTGGCTGCTGGCGTGTTACGCGCTGTGGGCGATACAAAGCGTCCTTTATATTTTCTGATGGTGTCATGTGGGGCAAATATTGTATTTGACCTGATCCTTGTCGCATGGTTCGATTTCGGCGCAGCCGGCGCCGCAATTGCCACTGTAGCAAGCCAATGTGTCAGCGCCTTATTGGCTGGTTTTGTTCTTACTCATGATGAGCAACCCTACAAAGTGGAATGGAAAAAAATCCGTTTTCACAAAGCTTCTTTATGGGAAGTTCTAAGGGTGGGTTTCCCCGCAGGAATGGGAAACAATATGTTTACTCTTTCTAACCTTATTTTGCAAGCTTCCATCAATTCTTTCGGTACAGTGGCCGTAGCCGCTTGTGCTGCATATGGAAAAATCGAGGGCTTCCACTGGATGATTCTGGATTCTATTGGTATGTCGCTTACTACTTTTACTGGCCAGAATTTTGGCGCAGGAAAACTAGGCCGTGTGCGGCAAAGTGTGCGTGTAGGGCTTGCCATGGGTGTTGCTTCTTCGGGGGCTGTCAGCGTTGTCATGTGCCTGTTCAGCGAACCATTGCTGCGGATGTTTACGCAAGATGCACAAGTCATTGCTTTTGGAGCAGGGCTGATGTATCGCGTCGTTCCCTTCTATCTTACCTATGTAGGGCTTGAAATTTTCAGCACAGTGGCCCGCGGATGCGGCGATGCGCTTTTTCCCATGCTGATCATGTTATCCGGAATATGCGTACTTCGCATTGCATGGGTGATATGGGTGTTGCCATTATCGCGCACTGTATATACTCTGATGTGGAGTTACCCTGTCAGCTGGATTCTGACAAGCCTTCTTTTCCTGGCATATTATGCTCATGGAGGCTGGCTGCGTCGCTGCCAGGCAAAATTAGAAAAAAAGTTGGCTCGCAGCCAAGAATGAATAAAAAAGGAAAAGCCTCGGGCACTTGGTAAATTTACCAGGTGCCCGGGGCTTTTTAATTTAAAAAGTTATTCCTGTTCGGTTTTTTTCTGCTCGTCTTGCTCGATTTTTTCTTCTTCTGCAACCGGTTCCGGTGTGGGCTGATCAGACTCCAAAATCGGCTCTTCTTCCTGCTCTGGCATAACCTCGTCCGATTCAGAATTTTCTTGTGCCTCTTTCTTTTCACCTAACAGAAGGAATGCCACAGCCGCTGCCATCAGCAGAACTTTTACCGCGATTACTACATACACAGCAGCATTGCTGTCCATCAGGTTACCGATGTTCATCAGGCTCATCATTGCCATGCTCTGATGCACCGAGAAATACAGGCCCACATAGATGATGTACAGAATGCCGGAAAACGCAATTACTTTTTTCTTTGCCTCATTTGCCTCGAAGCACAGCAGATACATGGCAACACCAGCAAAGGCCAGAATCGCGATTGATTCAATCAACATGGCAATGGAAATGCTGGTAATGGCCGCGTTTTCCCACACATACTTCTGTGCAAATAATTGCAGCACCACAAATACAGCAAACAAAGCGCCCGAGATCGTCTGGTTTTTCTTCATCAATGATAAAACTCCCTCTTTCCCGCGCTGTGCGCGGTTGCTCGCGCAATGCGCGGCTTTATTCCTAACAGAAAGATTATGTTATAAATCCTTCCGCAATGGAACCAATTATTCTTTGTTTTCTTTTTCTTCCTGCGCCTGCATAGCGGCTAATTCTTCCTGTGTGGGCTGGGGTTCCGTATCCTGTTCTGGTTTTGCAACGTCTTCTTCTTCGCTGCGCTCGGTACGGGCCACCGTAACTACCCTGTCTCCTTCGGAAAGCCGCATCACGCGCACACCGCTGCCATATCGGCTCTGCACATTGATATCTTCTGCATGCATGCGAATGATGATACCTTCCAGACTGATAAGAATAATATCATCTTCTTCATCAATTACGCGGATACCGGCCACATGACCCATTTCCCCGTAATTTCGAATGCCCTTACCGCCACGATATTGTACACGATAATCTTCCATACGGGTGCGGCGGCCTTTTCCTTCTTGTGTAACGGTAAGCACGGTGGCGCCCAAGCGCACAATGCCAGCGCCCACTACTTCATCATCCTCGGCAAGGCGAATTGCACGCACACCTGTGGCTGTGCGGCCCAATACGCGCAAATCACTCTCTGCAAAACGGATAGCCATGCCATTTCTGGTGGCTACGATCAACTCATTTTCTCCGGTAGTGATACCGCTCCATGCCAAACGGTCGCCTTCATTCAGATTGATAGCAATCAAGCCGGAACGCCGAATATTTTCATAAGAAGAAAGCGGCGTACGCTTAATAATCCCCTGCTTTGTCAGCATGGTAAGATAGCTTTCACCTTCCGGCGCATCAGCAGACACGCGAAGCATATTTGTGACATTTTCTTCCGGCTGCAGTTGCAACAGGTTTACAATATTTACTCCCTTTGAAGTGCGGCTTCCTTCATAAATCTGATAGCCTTTCAGCCTGTAAATGCGCCCACAGTCTGTTACAAACAGAATATAATCATGCGTGGATGCAAGGAACAGCTCTTCCACAAAATCTTCTTCTTTATGAGAAAGTGCCGTGATTCCACGGCCACCGCGCCGCTGAGCCTGATAAGTATCGGCCGGCTGCCGCTTGATATATCCCGCATGGGTGAGAGTAAATACGCATGTTTCTTCCGGAATCAAATCTTCAATATCTACTTCTCCGGATACATGAGCAATTTCCGTACGGCGTTCATCGCCATACTTTTCGCGCATTTCATTTAGCTCGTCCATTACGATCTGCAGCACACGCCGGTCGTCTGCAAGGGTCTCTTTCCAATCCTGAATTTTGGCATGAAGCTCGCCAAGTTCATTCTCGATCTTCAAAATTTCCAACCCTGCCAACTGACCCAGACGGAATGCGCAAATAGCAGCGGCCTGCGGTTCGTCAAAACCAAACTGATCCATGACAGCCTGTTTTGCCTCTGCCTGGCCGCCCTTACATGCACGAATAGTGGCGATAATCTCATCCACAATATCAGTGGCACGCTTCAGGCCTTCTAAAATATGAGCGCGCTCTTCTGCTTTTTTCAAATCATACCGGGTGCGACGGCGCACCACGGAATCCTGGAAATCCACATATTTCTGAAGCATATCCTTCAGCGTCATCACTTTGGGCACACCGCCGTCCAGTGCAAGCATGATCACGCCTACAGTATCCTGAAGCTGTGTATACCGATACAGCTGATTCAACACAACCTGAGGATTTGCCTCTCGCTTCAGTTCAATTACAATGCGCATACCTTTGCGGTTCGATTCATCATTCAAATCCGAAATACCTTCGATGCGCTTATCTTTCACAAGGTCGGCAATGTTTTCGATGAGGCGAGCCTTATTCACCATATAGGGGATTTCCGTGACGATGATTTGAAAACGTCCGTTTTTCTTTTCCTCTATTTCCGCACGGCCGCGCAGCGTAATTTTTCCGCGCCCTGTTGCGTAGGCTGCGCGGATGCCGCTGCGGCCCATGATAATGCCACCTGTGGGAAAATCTGGCCCTTTGATGTGCTCCATCAGGCCTGCAAGATCAATATCCGGATTCTGAATCAGTGCAGCAATTGCATCCACCACTTCACGCAGGTTGTGTGGTGGGATATTGGTTGCCATACCAACAGCAATGCCTGTGGAACCATTTACAAGAAGATTCGGCACACGGCAGGGCAATACACTTGGCTCCTGCTTGGATTCATCGAAGTTGGGAACAAAATCAACGGTATCTTTGTCAATATCACGCAAAAGTTCTACAGCCAGCTTGCTCATGCGGGCTTCTGTATAACGATAAGCAGCAGGAGGGTCCCCGTCTACAGAACCAAAGTTACCTTGGCCATCTACCAGCGGGTAGCGCATGGAAAAATCCTGCGCTAGGCGCACCATAGCGTCATATACGGATGCATCGCCGTGCGGATGGTAAGAGCCCAGCACAGCACCCACCGTATCGGCAGACTTTCGAGTGGGGTGGCTGGGGTCATTTCCACGCTCATGCATGGTGTACAGAATACGGCGATGAACGGGTTTCAACCCGTCACGCACATCCGGCAAAGCGCGCTGTGTGATAACGGACATAGAATAATCGATGAAGGCAGACTCCATCTCATCATTGATGTCCCTTACGATCAGGCGCGTGCCTTCTGTGATCGAATTTTCAATCATAGTATTAACTCCCAATCAGATATCCAGGTTTGCATACTGTGCGTTTTGTTCAATAAACTCCTTGCGCGGCTCTACTTTGTCGCCCATCAAGATGCTGAACGTCTCATCTGCCTTCATGGCATCTTCAATAGTGATTTGTACAATCACCCGGTTTTCCGGATCCATAGTGGTTTCCCAAAGCTGTTCCGGGTTCATTTCACCAAGGCCTTTATATCGGCTCACCTTTGCACCCTGGCCAAGCTCTTCCGACATTTTTGCCATTTCTACATCATTGTAAGCATATTTGATTTTTTGCCCTTTTTGAATTTTGAACAGAGGCGGCTGTGCAATGTACACATGCCCGTTTTCGATCAAGGGCCGCATAAAACGGAAAAAGAACGTGAGAAGCAATGTGCAGATATGGCTGCCGTCCACGTCGGCATCCGCCATAATAAATACTTTATGATATCTCAGCTTGGAAAGATCAAAATCTTCCCCAATGCCGCAGCCCAATGCCAAAACTACCGGCGTGAGCTTATCATTGCCATATACTTTATCAATGCGGGCTTTTTCCACATTCAACATCTTGCCCCAAAGGGGAAGAATGGCCTGAATGTTGGAATCTCGCCCCATTTTGGCGGAGCCACCGGCAGAATCGCCCTCCACGATAAAAATTTCTGTTTTGGAAGGGTCTTTTTCCCGGCAGTCTGCCAGTTTTCCAGGCATACGGCTTGTCTCAAGTGCAGATTTGCGGCGTACCAGTTCTCTTGCTTTTTTTGCTGCTTCTCTGGCGCGGGCCGCCTGCATGGCCTTTTCATACACAGCTTTTGCTACGGCCGGGTTTTCTTCAAAAAACTCTTTCAGCTTGTCATACACCATACCGGATACAAGGGTACGAATCTCCGTGTTGCCAAGCTTTGCTTTTGTCTGGCCTTCGAATTGAGCTTCTGTCAACTTGACACTGATAACAGCTGTCAGGCCTTCGCGTACATCTGAACCGGACAAATTATCATCTTTTTCCTTGATATATCCCTTTTCACGCCCAAAGTCGTTGAACACACGTGTCAGTGCCGTTTTAAAGCCTTCTTCATGTGTACCGCCATCCGGTGTTTCTACGTTGTTTGCAAATGAAACTACACGTTCATTAAAGCTGTCATTATATTGCAAAGCAACTTCTGCTACAGAATCATTCAGCTGACCTTTCAGATAAATAACGTCCGGGTGCAGAACTTCCAGCTTATTCTGTGTATTGATATATTCTACAAAACTCCGAATGCCGCCCTCATAGCACATGCTTTCTGTTTTTTCTAAGCCAGGGCGTTCGTCCGTGAGCGTAATGCGTACACCCGCATTCAGAAAAGCTTCTTCTCTTAAGCGACGGCACAGCACATCATAGTCATATTCCAAAACCTCAAACATCTCAGGATCCGGCTTAAACGTAACTGTCGTTCCTGTTTGTTCCGGTGAAGGCCCAAGATTTTGCAGATCACTATCGGGAACACCACGGTGGAATGTTTGCCGATATGCATTTCCATCACGGCGAACCACTACTTCCAGCCATTCACTTAAAGCATTTACGACACTGGCACCCACGCCATGCAGACCACCAGATACTTTATAGCCAGAATTTTCTCCGCCAAATTTACCGCCTGCATGTAGAACTGTGTATACCACAGTCACAGCAGGAATTCCAAGTTTTGGCTGAATATCTACCGGAATACCACGGCCATTATCCGTTACTTGAATGATATTGTCTTTTTTGATTGTTACTTCGATATGGTCGCAAAAACCGGCAAGGGCTTCATCCACGCCATTATCCACAATTTCATATACCAGATGATGCAATCCACGCGGTCCGGTAGAACCAATGTACATGCCCGGGCGTTTACGCACTGCTTCTAACCCTTCCAGTACCTGGATCTGGCTTCCGTCATATTTGTGCTGATTGTTCTGTGCCATGCTCATTTCTCCAAATTCTTTTTTCTTACCATTCCGTCATTTCAAACTATCGCTCTGCAATGCCTTCACAAGAAAGCGCCGCCGTTACAGCTCGGAAAGCTGACGGCGCGCGCCGCTTCGTTTTTTCAGTGTGGCTGCAGAGATCTGAGTGATATAAACCCATGAATCTTGTCCTTGTGTCACAATAAAACTTTTTGGAAGTTCGTCTGTTACATTTACCACACGGCCCTGTTTTTCTGCACGAGCCAGAAAATCTCTTGTGTGTTTGGAAAGTGTTGCTGTATCCAAATCAAAAATACCAAGAATCTCTCTGGTTCTTAAAATCGTGTCCTGCCCAAGATGCAGATACATGCTTCCCTCCAAAAAAATTTGACTATATGGTTTCTGATATTTCTCCATGTTTCACATACAAAACTTTTCCATCTGTTTTCCGGAAAAGTTCTGCATCACAGGCTGTTACAATGGTTTGACGCTGCTCCATCCTGCTTAATAAATAGCCTTGTCTCATATCATCCAGTTCGCTCAACACATCGTCCAACAGCATTACGGGATGCTGGCCTGTAATAGATTGCGCTGCTGCTGCCTCTGCCAATTTCAAACTGAGTACAGCAGAACGCTGCTGGCCCTGGCTTGCAAACAATTTTGCCAGTTTTCCGTTTAAAAAAATATCAAAATCTTCTTTATGCGGGCCAGATGTGCAAAAACCGGCTGAAATATCTCTTGCACGTGTTTCTTGCAACTTGTGTGCAAAACCTAATTCATCAAAAGACGGTTTATATTGAATCTCCAGAATTTCTCTTCCTTGGGAGATATCATGATAATTTTCTTGAACCAAAGGAGTTAAAAGTTTCAGGTATGCCTGTCTCTTTTCACTGATGCGTTGGCCGGCATCGGCCAATTTTTCATCAAATACATCCAGAAGTTCTGCGGCACCAAATGTGGCATGATACTGTTTTAAAAGAGCATTTTTCTGCATAACAAGCCGCGTATAAGTGCGAAATACAGAAAGATATCCCGGATAAAGCTGACACAGTGCTGCGTCCAGAAAACGACGCCTGCCTTCCGGGCTGCCTTTTACAAGGCTGAGATGCCCTGGGTCGAACACTACAGCAGTGAATGTACCTGCAATAGAAGTTGCGCGCGCATATTCCACACCATTTACTTTTGCTCTGCGCCCTTTTTTTTCACAACCTTCGCCAGAAATGGTGATGCGAATTTGCTTTTCAAGGCCGCTGCATTCTGTTTCGCCTTCCACTACAGCAAATGCCTGATCTTCCCGAATCAGTTGTGCATCCTTGGCATTTCGAAAACTTTTTGAACCTGTCAAAAGCCATACAGCTTCCAACAAATTTGTTTTGCCCTGCCCATTCTCGCCACATAAAACGGTAAGTTCTTCTCCGGGAGAAAATTGAGCATGTTTGATATTACGATAGTTTTCTACACAAAGGTGCTTTAACTTCACGGTGCGCACACCTCAATAGTCTGTGTTTCAAAACATACCGTATCACCGGGCCGAATTTTTTTCCCCCGCATGGTACACACTTCGCCATTTACTTGTACACGCCCTTCCAGAACGGCATTTTTTGCCTCCCCACCTGTAGCGCATACATTGGCAAATTTTAAAAGTGCATCCAGCTTGATAAATTCCGTATGGATTTTGATTTTCATGATATAAGCCAACCTTTAATCGTTTTTGAAACGCACCGGCAGCACAAGGAACAGAAAATCTCCGGCATCTTTTGCAGTAACTTTTACTGGAGAAAGTGGGCCGGATATTTCCATTACTACTTTATCGCATCTGGAATACCGAAGTGCATCCAGCAGATAACGGTTATTAAAGCCGATTTCTACACTTTCGCCTTCCATTTCAGCAGGCAGTTCATCCACCACTTTTCCCAGTGTTGTCTGGCAGCGGACAGTAATATTTCCGTCAAATGTAATACGCAGTGGGTTTTTCAGCCTTTCTGTGATGATGAGGCTGGCGCGTTCAATGGTATTGACAAAATCACGCACGTCTACACATACACGCGTTTTAAATCCTTCGGGAATCACACGCTTGTAATCCAGAAATTCTCCTTCGATCAAGCGGCTGATCACCGTATATTTTGCATTGGAGAATACAACAAACCGGCGGTTTGCTGCAACATGAACCACGCCATCATCTTCACAGAACAGCTTTACAACTTCGCTGAGTGTTTTTGCCGGAATAATAATACTGATTTCTTTTGTAGCTTTTACCGGCTTTTCAATAATGGCAAGGCGATATCCATCCAATGCAACTACGGTAAGTTTTTCCGGCTCAATTGCGAACAATTCACCGGTGTGAGCAGGCTTTTTATCGTCTGTGGAAACGGCATACAAAGTGGTTTCTACCATTTCCTGCAGATCTGCCGTGTCAATATCTAGTGTTTGATCAGCCCCAGGGTTAGGCAATGCGGGAAAATCGCCGGGGTTTAATGTCATGATATCAAACTCTGTAATGCCGCCCTTAATGGTAGCTACGCCGGAATCAAGACATGTAATTTCTACATCATCGCTGGAAAGGCGGCGCACCATATCACCCAGCAGTTTTGCAGGAAGAACAGTTTCGCCTGGTTCCAGTACATTGGCTTCTACTGTGGTGGTAATACCCATTTCAAGGTCATAGCCTGTTAGTGTAAGGGAAAAGCCTTCGGCTTTACATAAAATACCTTCCAGCACAGGAACGCTGGAGCGTTGTGTTACAGCTTTGGATACACCGGCGACTGCATTGGATAAAACAGTTCTGTCACAGATGAATTTCATGGTGATTCCTTTCTTTCTCGATTTTTGAAGACTTTAACTTTTTATTAACTCATGATAGTAGTAGGGCCTGTGGAATTGTGGAAAGTAGGCTGGAAATGCTGATGAACAGGCCAAAAATTAAATATAAAGAATATGGAAAAACAGCGTGGAAAACATGTGGATATGAATGACAAGCTGTCTGTTATGTGGATTACTGTGGAAAACACATGTGGAAAGTGGAAAGTTTTGTGGAAAATCAGGTGCGAATATTTTTGATAATATCTTCTACAGTTTCACGCAATGTTCTGTCTGTTTGAAAATGCTTTTGCACGTCGTTGATACAGTAAACTACTGTAGAATGGTCACGTCCACCGAATTCTCCGCCAATATCTTCCATGCTCATACCTGTGATTTCACGTACAATATACATAGCCACTTTTCTCGCGGAAGAAACACTGGCCCGGCGCGTGGGCCCGCGCAGAGCTTCGGGTGTTGTATTGTAAGTGCGTGCCACTTCACCGAGAATTTTTTCTACCGTGACAGGTACGGGTTGTGTTTCACTGAGAATATCTTTAATAGCATTTTGTGCTGCGCCAATCACAGGTTGAATGCCTTCCAGCTTACGGTAAGCATCCAATTTTTTTACAGCACCTTCCAGTTGACGAATATTATTTTTCAGACGGTTCGCAATGTATTCAGCCACATCATCCGGCATATCAAGGCCAAGAAGATCTGCCTTACGTCGAATAATGGCAACACGTGTTTCAAAATCGGGCGGCTGAATATCAGCAATCAGGCCCATTTCAAACCGGGTGCGAAGCCTGTCTTCCAGGCTTTTGATTTCTCTGGGTGCACGGTCTGATGCAAGAACAATCTGTTTTCCTGCATTATATAGGGTGTTGAATGTGTGGAAAAATTCTTCCTGAGTGGATTCCTTTCCGCCAATAAATTGAATATCATCTACAAGCAAAACATCTGCTGCTCGATATTTGTTGTGAAACTGTGCAGTAGTGTTATCGTGAATGGCGCTGATAATTTCATTTGTAAATTTTTCACCGTCTACATATACGATGTTGAAGTCAGGGTGATTTTTTTCTACTTCACTTTTAATGGCATGAAGCAGATGTGTTTTACCAAGCCCGGATCCGCCCCAGATAAACAACGGGTTATAAGCACCGGAGGGGTTTGCCGCCACAGCCTGTGCAGCTGCGTGTGCAAATTTGTTAGTAGACCCTACGATAAAATTTTCAAATGTGAATGCATAACTTCCACCGGCGGGTGCAGCCTGTACGGTGGGCTGTGCAGAGACATTTGTTTTTTGAGGAAGAGTAAATTCTATCTCTACTTCAAAGCCCAGCAGTTCACGGAATGCATCCTGAAGAAGTTGAAGATAACGATTTTCCAGTGTATTTTTTACAAATTCGCTTCGTACGCATAAAAAAGCCTTGTTTCCATCAAAGGAGACAGGCTCGATATCATTGATGAACAGATTATACGTTGCAATGACGACATGCTCTTTACAGTATTCCTTCACTGCGGCGAATACTTCATCAAAAGAATCCATGTTTGTTTTCCCAGCCTTCCGTTGCGGCGTTTGTGGACAGATATCCATATATGTTGAAATTATAGCACATTTTAGACCGGAATACCAGCATGAATATTGTACATAAATATTGTATTTATTACACGCGTACACGCGCGCGTGCGTACGCGTATAAAGCAAAGAGACTGGAAAAATTTTTCAGAATAAAGAAAAAGCGAATAATAAAAAATAAGGAAACCTAAAAAAAGGTTGACAGAAAGCCATTCTTTCGGGTATACTCTTAATTTGCAAGGCTTTGTCTTGTTATGAGAAATAAGCCTTGTGAATGACAACAAATTCTCCACAATATGTTGGGGTTTACCTTAAAACAGGAGGTGCGAAGCATGAAAAGAACATTCCAGCCTAAGAAAATTCACCGTGCAAAGAAACATGGCTTTCTGGCCCGTTCCAAAAGCGTGAACGGCCGTAAAGTGCTGGCTGCCCGCCGCCGTAAAGGCCGTGCAACGCTGGCTGCGTAACTTCCTGTCATATGGAAAATCAAACAAACAGCAGCGTCCTTTCGCTGCAAGAAAGGCCACGCATGTGGCCTTTTTGTGTATCTGATAGCAAAAGAGGCCTTGTATGCGTTATTGCGCCATTACCCGTAACAGTGAATTTGCACGCGCTTATTCGCGCGGAAAATCGTACGTGCACCCGTATGTGGTGATGTATGTCAATAAAAATCGCGCCGGCTGTACGCGTATAGGGCTTACTGCTTCCAAAAAAGTAGGTAATGCAGTAATGCGTAACCGTGCCCGCCGCGTGATGCGTGCCGCCCTTAGTGAAGTGCTGAAAGGCGATGTGGGCCGATATGATATCGTGTTAGTAGCTCGCGGGGTTACGCCACGGTTGAAAAGCACAAAACTGGTTCCTGTTTTGGAGAAAATGTTTCATGATGCGGGGCTCAATACATGAGTAGAATGATCCGCACTCTGTTTATTTTGCCCATACGTGCTTACCAAAAATTTATTTCTCCTTTTTTAGGAAACAATTGCCGGTTTATTCCCTCATGCTCGGCTTATATGATACAGGCAATTGAAATACATGGTGTGATAAAAGGTATTTTACTTGGAACATGGCGTATTTTGCGTTGCAACCCGTTCTGTAAGGGTGGAATAGATCCTGTTCCGCCAAAAGGGCGCTGGCGTAATGACCCAGATTCCAAAAAAGAAGCTGATCACGAAAAATCAGCACAATAGTAAACCTTCGAAATACGTACGGCCTGCGCACCGTGCGTCCCTCTAGAAAAAAAGCCCTTCGCGCCGGGCAAAAAGGATGAGACGATGCAGTTTTTAGGTTTTCTTGCGGTAATTTTCGGGCCTATCATGAAATGGATCTATGAATTCATTCCCAACTATGGATGGGCACTGATC
The DNA here is from genome assembly GCA_945867255.1 of uncultured Clostridia bacterium. Taxonomy (GTDB): domain Bacteria; phylum Bacillota; class Clostridia; order Oscillospirales; family Ruminococcaceae; genus Ruthenibacterium. The sequence goes on along the minus strand of CAMBHV010000003.1, from coordinate 11,147 downwards.
GTGTTCACGTTGGTCGTGAACCTGATCCTGCTTCCGCTGCGTATTAAGCAGCAAAAAAGCACAGCGCGTATGTCGGCTTTTCAGCCAAAGATTCAGGAAATTCAGAAAAAATATGCCAAAGATAAAAATCGTCAGCAGGAAGAGCTGATGAAATTTCAGCAGGAATACGGTTTTTCCATGACGGCAGGTTGCCTGCCCATGGCACTGAACTTCCTGTTTATCTTCGGTATCATCGAAGTAGTATATCGTCCGCTGCAATACATTCTGGGTGCATCGCAGGATGTGATTGCCAAGCTGGTGGAAGTGGCAAACTCTACTTTGGGCCAAAGCCTTGTGGCAACAGATTATCGTGTGCAGAGCACACTGATTAACCTTGTTCACAACAATACGGATAAATTTTACGGAATTGACGGCATCAGCAATAGCCTGATCGATCAGATTGCCCAGTTTGATATGACATTCCTGGGCGGCCGCATTGATCTTGGCCAGACGCCGCTTTCCAGCTGGCCTTCTATTGCTATTATTATCCCTGTACTTTCTGTAATCACGATGATCGCAGTGCAGATCATTACAATGAAAATGTCTGGCCAGCAGATGTCTGGCAGCATGAAAGCTATGCCGTGGATCATGAGCATTATGTTTGGTTATATTGCATTCACCATTCCCACGGGCTTTTCGCTGTACTATACGGTTTCCAATATTGCTGGTTTCCTGCAGTCCCTGATTGCAAAACGTATGTATGACCCTGAAAAGATCAAAGCTCAGGTGGAAGCGGAAATCGAAGCAAAACGTTCAGAAAAGAAAAAGAAAAAGCAAGTAAAAATCAAAGGCGAAGATGGCGAGACGGTAATGAAGGAAGTTTCTGATGCGGAACTGGCTCGTATTCGTCTTGCCCGTGCCCGCGCCATTGACGAAGAACGGTACAAAGAAGATGCCCCTGTGCCGAAAGTTCAGGAAAAACAGGAAAAAGAAAAACCAGATCATGAGCCGGAGGAGAAACTCATAGAATCCCAGCAGCAAAGTGCGGTTGAGGCTGTGCAGGCAGAACCCGATGAAGAGCGGGCTCCGGAAAAGATGCCATGGGAAGAAAAAGAGGAATAATAAGGGAAAGGAGGAAGCATCATGCGTGAAAGTATTATGACGGGAAAAACGGTGGAAGAGGCTACGCGCCTTGCTTTGGAGCAGCTGGGTGTTGCAGAGGAAGATGCCACCGTAGAAGTGCTGGAGCTTCCGCAGAAAAAGTTTTTCCGCACCATTCCGGCGAAAGTTCGCGTGTGGGTAGAAGAATCAGAAGAAATTCTGAAACCTGTAGAAGAACCAAATAAATCAGTTGTTACACCGGCGCGGCAAGCCAGGCAGGAAGAAAAAATCAGCAAAGAGGAAACTCCTGTTCATGTGAAAAAGCCGCAGGCAGCACCCCGTGTAAAAGAAGAATCGGAACAGCCTGTAATGCAGCCGGCAGCTGAAGAGCAGACGGTGCAGGCACAGCCTGTAGAACTGGAAGGAAATGTGCGGCTTCAGGCAGCCTGCGATTATATCACCGCTGTGGCAAAAGCCATGCATGCCGAGAAAATCTCATTTTCTGCAGAAAAAACAGATGAGACTACAGTTTTGAAAATCAGCGGGGAAGATGCGGGCATGCTGATTGGCCATCGTGGCGAAGTAATGGAAGCCATGGGATATTTGTGCAGCCTTGTGGCGAATCGTGCCGGCGGTGAGTATGAAAAAATGAGTTTGGATGTAAACGGGTATCGCTCAAAACGAGAGCAGAACCTGGTCGCATTGGCAAAACGAATTGGCGCAAAGGTAGCACGCACAGGTCGCAGCCAGACACTGGAACCCATGAATCCTTACGAGCGCCGTATCATCCATTCCACCATTTCTCAGATGGAGAACGTAAAAAGTGAATCCACCGGTGAAGGTGCAGCACGTCGTGTTGTGGTGATGTGCACCGGAGAAAATGCTCGTCCTCAGCGTGAACGCAGAGAAGGACGAGGTTCCCGCAGAGGTGGCCGTGGCGACAGATCCCGCCGTGATGGCGAGCGCAGAGATCGCCGTTCTTCTACGCCGGCTCGGGAATATGCGGACGCTCCCCGCAATACGTCTGCAGGTCCGGTGGCGTCCCGCCGGACAGAAACCATCAACGATGGTGCAGACCTTCCTTTGTTTGGTAAAATAGAACTGTAATACGAAAACAGCCTCTTTGTACAAAGAGGCTGTTTTTATTTTTTCTGGAAGCATAGAAAGCGAACAGAACAATCATTTCAAAAGAACAGGTGCCCGTTGATTATAAAATAATTATCGAAAAACAATAAAAAATACTTGTAATTCAATAATAACCATGGTATAGTAATGCCAGAATACAACGAAAAGGCATCCGCTTTTCAACACGGATTCGGTAATTGGCATATATCTGAAGGAGGAATCTGTTCCATGGAATGGACGATGGATAAAAGTTTGAAATTGAGTCGGATATGTGTAACAGTGTTCAGCGTGATGCTGGCGGCTTTGTGTGTGACAGGCCCATGGTTCTGGAAGATGGTGTTATACCGCGAAAGTGTAGTGTGGCTGTATATGATTGTCACATATTGTTCGGCAATACCGGCTGCGCTGGTTTTGTTTTGCCTGCATCGACTGTTAAAGAATATTGCCCAGGAAGATGTGTTCTGCGAAGAAAATGTGCAATATCTTCGCGTGATGTCCTGGTGCTGCATCACAGCGGGGGCCGTGTATTTTCTGGCGGGTTTTTTTGACTGGTACTTATTTGTATTTTGCGTTGCTGCTGCATTTGTTGGGTTGATGCTGCGTGTAGTAAAAAATGTGTTTGCACAGGCTTTGGTCATAAAGGCAGAAAATGATTATACAATTTGAGGGGAGGCGCGTTTTATGCCCATCGTAGTGAATTTGGATGTAATGATGGCAAAACGGAAGATATCCTCCACCGAATTGGCGGCGGCCATTGGAATTACGCCAGCGAACCTTTCTATTCTGAAAACGAATAAAGCAAAAGCTATCCGGTTTTCCACGTTGGAAGCGCTTTGCAAAACGTTGGATTGCAAACCGGCCGATATTTTAGATTACACAGAGGAGTAATAAAATGGAATATGATGAACGTATGGTGGGTACACCGTGCCCGCCCTGTGAAAGTGCGCCCTTTTCTCCGCAATCAGCACAGGCGAAACAGTCTGAACCGTCATGGATTGCCAACGGCTCGAAGCCGGAACAACTTTCCACGAAAGTTAAAAAACAAAAAATGGGGTTTACCGGCCCGGATATTGTATTTGCTTTTGTGTTTCTGCTTCTGGGATGGCTGTTCTGGGAACTGCAGGCGTTTCGAGAGTGGTTTCAATTTGACCATACAGGTATGGGAACAGCTATTTTCTGTGTAATTTACGCAGGTGTAGTGTTGGTATATGTATATATCGCCAAAATACATCCACCGAAAGAAAGTTGGTTCTGGCTGGCTGTGGTACTTTGCCTTGGGGTTGCATATGCATTTCCCTATGGTGGCGAATTGCTGGGTGCATTGCACTATATGATGCTTTTGCTGGCTGCCCAGTATTGGGTGCTGTGTGTGACGGGCAGGCTTTTGAAACAATCAAAAACCTCAAACTGGTTAGTTTTCGATTTGCTGAATGCGGTTGTTATTCTTCCATGGGGCAACTTCATGCGTTTGCCAGCTGCACTGTGGACGGGGGCAAAAAGAGGAAAGAAAATTTTGTCTGCAAGAAAAGAGCAGACAGGCAAAGCTGGAAAGCACAAAGAAAGCAAGCATATATTTGCCGTGATGGGTGGTGCACTGGCGGGACTTTTGTGCCTGTGTTTGATCCTTCCGCTGCTAATGCAGGCGGATGATGGGTTCGCCGCTCTGCTGGAGGGCGTTGTGTGGCAGGTTTCACACTTTGTAAAAGCGCTGTTCCGACCACTGGATCTGGATATATTTTTGTTGAAAAGTATGTTTGCACTGCCTACCGCATTGTTCCTGTACGGCACCGTATACGGAAGCATGCGCGGGCGCCGCACCTGTATCTACCAAAAACAGGAAGTGTGCGAGATACAGCGAAGTGTTCGTATCTTGCCGCGTGTTACGGTATCTACGGCGCTGATGCTAGTGTGTATGGTATATGTGTTGTTCATGGCCATACAGGCAAAATATTTGTTTGGTGCTTTCTGGGGTGCACTGCCGCAGGGATTTTCCTATGCGGAATATGCGCGGCAGGGCTTTTTTGAACTGTGCTGCGTGGCAGCCATCAACATTGGTATTCTCCTGGCGGCTAACCTGTTCAGCAAAAATCAGCTGCGGGAAAATCATCTTCTTCGCATTTGCAACATTTCGGTTTCTGTGCTCACGCTTCTTTTGCTGGCCACAGCCGCTTCCAAAATGGGCCTGTATATTTTTGCCTATGGGCTTACAATAAAACGTGTTCTGGTAAGCGTGTTTCTTGTGTGGATGGCAGTTGTGTTCGTATGTATCATCGTGCACCAGAATAAGCGCATTGCACTGGTGCGGCTGGCAGTGTTTACCGGCGCAGTTTTGTTTACATTGCTATGTGTATTGCCGGTGCAGCAGGGCATTGTAGGGTACAACCATATGCGTGCGGAAAATGGTACACTGGAAAATAGTGTGGCCGAGAGCAATTTCAACTGATTGTTTTGAACACCAGCCGGTGCGTTGCAGCAGCAGAATTCTACGCAGCTGAAATATGCGTTTTACACGGGCATAAAAAATAAAACACAAAAAATCCAATCGATGCCACGTGATGCCAATTTGATACTGGCAGAAAATATGGGAGAATGACATTACAGGAATAAACGGAATGCTTTTCATATTTGATTTTAAGAAAGGAAAAAACGATGATGGGTGCAGGATGGATGAACATGGCAAGCCTTTGTCTTGGAATTCTGGCATGGGTACTTCCAATGATAGCAATGATCGTAAGAAAGAAAGCTGCGGGCCGTATTTGCCCAATGCTTGTGTGGGCAAGTGCGATGTCATGTGCTGCGGCATTGTATTTTCAAATCTGTTATCAGAGTCATCTAGTGAAGATTCATGACATCAGCGCAATTCTGGATACTACAGATTCACTTGTGTTTGTGGCAGGCGTGTTGATTGCTGTGACAATAATGCTGGACATGTTTGCCATAGTCGTTTGTTGGTGTGAAGGAAGAGGAAAAAGCACCTTGAATGCTTGACGCGGCGCGTATTTGCGGGTACAATGCTGTTGCATCATAGAAAAAGGAGCGAAAGAGCATGAAAGCGCGCATTCCCAAACATCGCGAATTTGTCATTCAGTTTCCGGAAAATTATGAAAAATCGGAAGAATGCTGGGGCCAGTTGCAGCAAATCATGAAGGAGTACAAAAAACAGGGTAAATCCGTATATACAGAAAGCTTTATCGAAGACAATGAAGAAAAAGTAAAAGCGTTGCAGCAGGAATACGATTTTTCGTATACCATTGAACTGCGCTGAATCATTGTGATTTTCTTCCCCCCGTGGCTATCACGGGGGTTTTTTGATAAAAATTTTTATCTGAGCCTGGAGGAAAGAGGTATAGCCGGAATAGAGGCACACGGCAAAGTGCAGTGCAGCCTTCTGGATAGAGCAATTCTCTGCGATGGTAATTTTCGTTCTTTTGTTTTTTACAGAAGGATTGTGTTGATTTCGTTCGTATATTAACCGAAAATAGTTATTATCATATTTTCGGCTTTCCGCCCGGCACAAACCCGTGCCGGGCGTTTTCTTTTATCACCAATTGTGATAAAATAAATTGTTATGGAAAAGGAGGGGCTTGCATGGAACACACCATTGCCGCATTGGCGACACCACCGGGAGAAGGTGGGCTTGCCGTGATCCGCATTTCGGGCGAAGACGCTTATAGGGTGGCTGCCACCGTGTTCCGGCCGCGTACGCGGGGCCGCAGCGTGGAACAGGCAAAAGGGTATACGGCTATGCTGGGCTTTTTTGAAGAGAATGGCGTGGTGCGTGATGAGGTAGTGGCGTTGTGCTTTCGTGCCCCGAAAAGTTATACGGGAGAAGACGTGGTGGAGCTTTCGTGCCATGGTGGCAGCGCTGTATGCAGCGCGCTTTTGCGCGCTTGTTATGCTGCCGGCGCACAGCCTGCCGGCCCGGGGGAATTTACCAAGCGCGCATTTTTGAACGGGCGCATCTCGCTGACACAGGCAGAAGCTGTAATGGATCTGATCGGCGCAACATCGCGTCAGGGCGCAGCGGCAGCAGCAGCGGCCATGGAGGGCGCATTGTATCGAAAAATTACTGCGGTGCGGCAAGCACTGGTGGCTTTGGCCGGGCACCTTGCAGCGTTTATCGACTATCCGGAAGAAGATGTGGAAGAGCTTTCTACTGAGGCTATGGGCCGTACGCTGCGCGAGCAGAAAGCGGTTTTGGATGAACTGGTGCGCGGATATGATACGGGCGCTGTGCTGCGGCGTGGGGTGCAGGCAGCTATTGTGGGCAGCCCCAATGTGGGAAAGTCCACCTTGTTGAACCTGCTTTCCGGCTTTGAACGAGCGATCGTTACCCCCATTGCAGGCACTACACGCGATGTAGTGGAACAGGAGCTCTCGTTGGGCGGTGTGCGTATTCATCTGGCGGATACCGCAGGAATCCGTGCAACGCAGGATATAGTGGAAGCAGAAGGAATTCGCCGCAGCTATGCCAAGTTGCAGCAGGCTGGGCTTGTTCTGGCTGTATTCGATGCATCTAAACCTTTGGAAGAAGGCGATATCGAACTTGCAAAGGCATGCATTGGGCGCCCGGCACTTGCTATTCTGAATAAGACCGATTTGGAAAAACAAGCTAGAGAAGAACAGCTGACACCCTATTTTTCAAAAATAATTTCCATTTCGGCAAAAGACAGTGCGTTTCTACCTGCTGTAGAACAGGCAGTGGCGGATGTATTGGGTGTAGCCCATGCAGATCCGGACGCTCTGCTGCTTGCAAACGAGCGCCAGCTGGCAGCGGCCAAAGCAGCCCAGGCGGCCCTGAAAGACGCACTGGCGGCAGTGGAAGGCGGCTATACGCTGGACGCGGCAGGTGTGTGTGTGGACGATGCGCTGAATGCGCTATATGCTCTGACAGGGGAAAACGCCAGCGAAGATGTCATTGAAGAAGTGTTCTCCAAATTCTGTGTGGGAAAGTGAGGCGCTCTGCATGTTGGATTTTATTCGCCCTCAGAAGCGCTTTTCTCTGACTGTTACCTGCCATACAGTGTGTGGCGATGCCGCGCTGCGCATAGTGCATCTGACGGACTTGCATCTTGAGGATGGTGCAGATGCCAACTGGTTATGCCAGATGGTGCAAATCGTGAATGAGTATGGGCCGGACATCATTTGTTTTACCGGAGATTTCACCTGTATGCGTGAGCCGTTTCACACCGCAGAGAAATATTGCGGCATTTTGCGCGGTTTGCACGCTGTATGTGGAAAATTTGCGGTTACCGGAAACCATGATATTCTGGGTGCGGCAGGCAAGGCGCCACAGCTGATCAGCCGCGCAGGATTCACTCTTTTGCAGAATCAGGCAGCTCGCGTAGTGGCTGGCGGGCAAACGGTGGATATCCTGGGGCTTTCCACCATGAAATACGATACACTCGCCAAAGCAAGGCGCCGGTTCCCGCTAAAGGGGGAACAGCCGGGAGCGGTTTTTCGCCTTGGCCTTGTGCATGAGCCTGCAGCCGTGAAGCTCTTACCTGAAAACTGGGCGGATCTTATCCTGGCCGGGCACACACATGCCGGACAGATGCATGTGCCATATCTGGAAAAATTATGGATGCCAAAGGGGTCCGGTGTTTATACGCACGGCATGTATGAAACACAGGCCGGGCAATTATATGTTTCCGCAGGCCTTGGGGAAAGTGGCCCGCGCGTACGCATCTGCGCGCCGCGCGAGGTGGCAGTTTTCAACATTGAGCCCTGACGTTGTGGAAAGTTTTTCAGGGCGGAGGAACCGAAAATGACCGGCGATTATTTGATGCGCCAGATAGAAGATATGGCGCGGCTTTGCAGCGAAGTGCTTTTTGCGAAGCACACTGAGCCTCTGCCCGTGTTTGATGAACAGGGAAATGTGACGGAAAACGGAGTGCTGTACGGACGCCTGCGCATGCTGTGCAGTGCAGGACGGGTGAACGAGGCGGAAAATTTGCTGTTTGACAGGTTGGACGCCCCTGGCGGGGAGGCTTTTCTGCCGGCGGCTGTGCAGTTTTATAAAGATATTCAGAAGTGGGAGGACGCCGCGCTGGAGAAGGCAGGCTTTTCCCGCGAAGAAATTCGGGACGGGTTGGCCGAGGTAAAAACCCGCCTGCAGAGTGTGCGAATGGAACGGAGCGATAATGCATGAACCGGCTGGGAAATTATGATGTGATTGTGGTAGGCGCGGGGCACGCGGGCATAGAGGCCGCGGTAGCGGCAGCAAAGCTGGGCGCACGCACGGCGCTGTTCACGCTTACGCTGGATGGTGTGGCAAATCTGCCGTGTAACCCATCCATCGGAGGCACGGCAAAAGGGCATCTTGTGCGCGAGATTGATGCGCTGGGCGGCGTAATGGGGATTGCGGCAGATGCTACATTTTTGCAAAGCCGTATGCTCAATATGGGAAAAGGCCCGGCGGTACATTCTTTGCGCGTGCAGACGGACCGTAAAAAATACCATATTTACATGAAACACTTGCTGGAGTGCACGAAAAATCTGGAACTGAAGCAGGCACAAATTACAGCTGTGTGCACGAGGCAGGGCCATGTGACGGGTGTGGAGACGCAACTCCATGCGTTTTACGGCGCAAAAGCTGTGGTGCTGTGCACGGGAACCTATCTGGGTGGGCGTATTTTTGTGGGTGACGCCAGTTATGACGGCGGCCCGGACGGCGTGCATGCAGCCACACAGCTTACGCAAAGCTTGCGCAAACTGGGGTTGCCTTTGCGCCGCTTTAAAACGGGTACGCCTGCGCGTGTGCATCGGCGCAGTATTGACTTTTCCAGGCTTGTATGCCAGAAAGGCGACGATTCCATCCAGCCATTTTCCTTTTTGACAAAGGGAGAGATGAAGAACAGGGTGGATTGTTATATTGCATTTACCAATGAGGCTACGCATGATGTGATTCGCGCCAATTTGCACCGTTCTCCTTTGTATGGCGGGGCCATTGAAGGGATTGGGCCGCGTTATTGCCCTTCTATTGAGGATAAGGTGGTGCGTTTTGCGGAAAAAACACGCCATCAGATTTTTGTGGAGCCGTGCGGAGAAGACACAGAGGAAATGTATCTGCAGGGCATGTCTTCCAGCTTGCCGGAAGATGTACAAAATGCGATGTATCGCACGATTGACGGATTTGAACATTTGGAGATCATGCGTCCAGCATATGCCATTGAATATGACTGTATAGATCCGACAGCTCTTTGCCCCACACTGGAAACAAAGGCTGTAAAGGGCTTGTTTGGTGCGGGGCAGTTCAACGGAACCTCAGGATATGAAGAGGCTGCTGCTCAGGGCCTTTTGGCGGGCATCAATGCGGCGCGTGCCGTACGTGGTCAGCAGGGAGTAGTGTTGGCGCGGCAGGAAAGCTATATTGGTACGCTGGTGGATGATCTTGTGACAAAAGGTGTGATGGATCCGTACCGCATGATGACAAGCCGCTCGGAATACCGGCTTTACTTGCGCCAGGACAATGCGGACGAACGTCTTACGCCTCTTGGCCGGGCCATTGGCCTTGTGGATGATGCGCGCTGGGCGGATTTCTGTGCCCGAAAGGCGGCAAAGCAGGCAGAATTGACGCGCTTGGAACAGACGGTGGTGCGCCCTGTGCAAGCAAATGAAGTGCTGGCAAAAAGGGGCGAGCCACCTTTACAAAGCGGTGCCTCTGCGGCGGACCTTCTGCGCCGTCCGGCGCTGCACTATGGAGATGTGGCATCTATGGTGGGCGATGGAGAGGCAATGACGCCTTTTCTTCGGTATTGTGTGGAAGTGGAACTGAAATATGCCGGCTATGTACGTCGCCAGAAAAGCCAGATTGAAAGAACACGTCGGTATGAAAATATGCCGATTCCGGAAGAGTTTGATTATTCCCTGCTTACCGGTGTAAGCTTGGAGGCGAGAGAAAAACTGGCTAAGATTCGCCCGCGCAATGTGGGCCAGGCCTCACGGATTCCTGGCGTGAGCCCGGCAGACACCGCGTGCCTTGCGGTTGCGCTTGCAAAGCAACAGGGTGCTGCCGCCCGCCGGCAGGCACAGCATAACAAGGAGGAAATATGAGCATCATTGATACGCAGCGCCTTTGTCAGAAAGCTGCCGTATACGGCATTGATGCCGGTGCGGCTGCTCCAAAACTGGCCGACTATGCGCAGATGCTGGTTGAATACAATGAAAAGGTAAACCTTACTGCCATCACGCAAGCCGAAGGCATTGAAGACAGACATTTCATCGACAGCTTGCTTTTGGCAAGCCAGCCGGAAGTGAAGGGCAGCCTTGTAGATGTAGGTACCGGTGCAGGCTTCCCCGGGATTGTGGCAAAACTGTATAAACCGCAGATTACCCTGACACTGATGGAACCAACTGGGAAGCGGGTGGATTTTTTGCGCTATGTGTGTGGAGAGCTTGGTGTGGAAGCAGAGTTTGTGAAGGAACGCGCGGAAGAGGCGGCCCGTAAGCGCTGGCGCGAGGCCTTTGATGTGGCCAGCGCCCGCGCAGTAGCAGCACTGCCAGTATTATTGGAATATTGCCTGCCGCTTGTCAAAAAAGGGGGCCTGTTCATTGCGATGAAAGGTGCCGGCGCAGCCGAAGAGGTGCAGCAGGCACAGGCTGCTGCCACTAAGCTGGGCGGGAAATATATCGACAGACGCGATTTTACATTGCCCGACGGCAGCGCCCGCAGCCTGCTGTTTTACGAGAAGGTATCGCAAACTCCGCCGGTTTACCCCAGAAATGGTGGGAAAATTGCGAAAGCGCCTTTGAAGTAACAGATAAAGCGCTGAACATAAAAATGGAAATAACTGGAAACTCCCTCGTGGCGTACTTTCCTTCGAAGAAGGCCACGGGGGCTTTTTAGGTCCCTTTTGTATCGTGTGGCGGCGGAATGCTGAGCCGGTACGGTGAAGGGGGAGAACCGATATAAAAAACAGAAAAGCATGCGCGCGTGGTAC
>CAMBHV010000002.1 GCA_945867255.1 uncultured Clostridia bacterium | reverse complement strand
ATGCTTTTCAGATTTTGGGTGTTTCCAGACTGCACATTTCTTGACATTTCCACATTGATTGTTTATAACGGAGCATTTGTAATTGACAATGCTACAAATGATATCCTGATTGCAAACTATTTTGATAAATCCATATATGCAGTGTTGGATGAACTGTTTGCAAACAACATATATCCCATCGTTTATGCATACATACAAGGAAGAGAAAAGTTTTCCTTCATACCAAAACTATGTACGGCAGGCATGAAAAAATTTATTGACAGCAGAAATGGTGACATTCGAACGAATGTTGTGGAAAGCACGGACGAGTTAAAGGAAGGCGATATTTTCTATATTACCTGCATAGATGAGCCTGACAAACTCAAGCCCCTGTATGATAAGTATAAAAACATCTTTCACTGTGTTTATCAAACGGATATCTATACAAACGAGCAATGGCTTGAAATCATGCCTTCCTCTGCTTTAAAATCAAATGCCATCAAACAATTGCAAAAATTGCTGAAATGTGAGAAGTTAGTTGTTTTTGGTGACGGAAAGAATGATATTGATATGTTTGAACTGGCTGATGAAAGCTATGCTGTTCAAAACGCTCATGAAGATTTAAAAAAACACGCTACGGCCATCATCCCATCAAATGAAGAAGACGGCGTTGCTGTGTGGCTGCAAAATGCGTTTCGTTAAAAATTCTGTTTTATCCAGCAAAATATCTCAAACAGACAACCACCCCGCCCTATTTTCTGAAAAGCCTTCCTTTGCTGGCTGCCGTGCGTTTTGCAGCGAAACGGCCGATGCAGCACAATTTTTGACATAGCATGCATAAAACCGCCACCCTACAGGCGCGGTGACGTAAGAAACGGCGCCTTTTCCATGGCCCGTGTTTTGAAGCCGCGGTGCAGAAATATATTGGGACGAATTTCAATTTGCCCGGTAAACCGGACAGGCTGCTGTCCGGTTCCTATGGTATAATACAGGCAAACAGGGGGAAAGGCGGCGATATATGTGAAGCTGGACAGGCTCATTGGCATCTTATCCATCCTGCTGCAGCGGGAAAAAGTCACCGCACCGGAGCTGGCCCGGAAGTTCGAAGTATCCCGCCGTACCATCCAGAGGGACATCGAAGCCCTTTGTCGGGCGGGCATTCCCCTCGCCACTACGCAAGGGGCGGGCGGCGGCATCTCTATTCTGGATGGATACCGGGTAGACCGCACCCTGCTCACCGCCCCGGAGATGCAGGCCATTCTGGCGGGGCTGCGCAGCCTGGACAGCGTCAGCGGTACAAGCCGCTACGCACAGCTGATGGAAAAGCTGTGCGCCGGGGCGGGTACACCGGCGCCCGGCAGCACCGATCTGCTCATCGACCTTTCCTCTTGGTACAAAGAAAGCCTTGCCCCCAAGATTGAACTGATTCAGGGCGCTATCTGCCAAAAGCGCATTGTCCGGTTTTGTTACTTTTCCCCCAAGGGAGAATCCAGGCGCACGGTGGAGCCCTGCTACCTAGTGTTCCAGTGGTCTGCCTGGTACCTGTGGGGCCGCTGCCTCACCCGCGAGGACTATCGCCTCTTCAAGCTGAACCGCATGACCAACCTTGCCGCCGGCGAGCTCTTCGAGCCTTGCCCCGCTCCCCTGCCGAACCTTGCGCCGCAGCGGGTCTTCCCGGTAAAGTACCGGGTGACGGTGCTCTTTGATGCGGCCTGGCGCTGGCGGCTGGTAGATGAGTATGGCACAGATAACCTCACAGAGGAACTGGACGGCCGCCTGCGCTTTACCGGCGGCTTTCCTGACGCGGATAGTGTGCTGAGCTGGGTGCTCACCTTTGGAGAGGGCGCAGAGTTGGTGGCGCCGGAAGAGTTACGTGAAAAGCTGCGTACCATCACCCAAGTGCTGGCCCAGCGCTACGCAAGGAGGGATTGACATGGCATCCCATCCGGATTTTGTGAACTTTGTGGCCGACCAGCTAGGGACGCCGGGGCTATCCGCAGCCGCAAAATGTTCGGAGAATACGGCCTTTATTGCGACGGCGTGTTCTTCGCCGTTATTTGCGACGACCGTTTTTTCGTAAAAATCACCCCCGAGGGCCAGGCTGCCTTCCCGAAGTTGCCCAAAGCCCCTCCCTATGAGGGCGCCAGAGAAGCCTTTCTGGTGGAGGATATAGAGGATCAGGAAAGGATAGTGGCCCTGGTGCGCATCACCTGCGCGGCGCTGAAAGCACGCCCCCAGAAGAAAAGGAGGAAATGACCATGCCCTTTGATTACAAAAAAGAGTACAAGGAATTCTATCTCCCACCCAAAGCGCCGGGCATCGTCACGGTGCCCGCTTTGAATTTTCTGGCTGTGCGAGGGCAGGGCGACCCCAACCAAGAGGGCGGTGCTTACAAAGAAGCACTGGGCCTGCTTTACGCTGTGGCTTTCACCATCAAGATGAGCAAGTTGGGCAAACACAAACTGGCGGGCTACTTCGATTATGTGGTGCCGCCGCTGGAGGGCCTGTGGTGGCAGGAGGGCGTGCACGGCGTGGACTATGCCCGCAAAGCAGACTTTCAGTGGATCAGCCTTATCCGCCTGCCGGAGTTTGTAACGGAAGAAGTATTCCAGCGGGCCATCCGTGAGGCCACCGAAAAGAAGAAGCAGGATTTTTCCAAGGTGGAGTTTTTCCCGTGGGAGGAGGGGCTCTGCGTGCAATGCATGCACTTGGGCCCCTATGATGATGAGCCTGCCACTGTGGCCGCAATGGACGAATACGCCCGTGCCCAAGGATATCTGCCGGACTTCAGTGAAGGCCGGTTCCACCACGAGATATACCTAAGCGACGTGCGCCGCTGCAAGCCGGAAAAGTTGAAAACGGTCATTCGGCAGCCGGTCAAGGGGATACTCTGATGCAGGAGATTTGTGTGAAGATTCGCAAGATACGGCCGGATGAAACCGAACTTTTGCGAGAATTTCTCTACCAAGCCATCTATCTGCCCGAAGGTGTGGAGCCGCCGCCCCGGTCTGTTCTGGATCTGCCCCAGCTGCGGGTCTACATAGACGGGTTCGGCACACGGACCGGAGACTGTTGTGTGGTTGCCGAAGTGGGAACCAAGCTTGTCGGCGCCGCATGGAGCCGAATCATGGAGGATTACGGCCACATCGATGACCATACTCCCTCTCTGGCCATTTCAGTATTGCCGGAACATCGCGGGCGGGGTATTGGCACCTGTCTTTTGAAAACTTTGTTGGTTTGCCTTCAAGAGGCCGGATATTCGCAGGCGTCCCTGTCGGTTCAAAAGGACAATCCCGCACGGCATTTGTATCTGCGGGAAGGTTTTGCGCTCTTGGATGAACAAGGCACTGAATTTTTGATGCTGCGGTCCCTGCAAACGGGCGCAGATGAGGCCGAGGAGGTGTGGCAATGAAAGGTTTTTCCCGCGCAGAAACACGCTTTTCCCTCTGTGGCCTGAACTGCATTCTTTGCCCTATGCAGGTGGGCGGCTATTGCCCCGGCTGTGGTGGCGGGGCAGGCAACCAAAGTTGTGCCATTGCACGATGTTCGCTGGAACAGGGCGGGTTCCGCTTTTGCAGCGACTGCGCCTTGTATCCCTGCTCCCGCTATGATGCGTTCGATGCTGCAGATTCCTTTGTGCCCCACAGCCGCCGGGCCGCCGACCTTGCACGCGCTCAGGAAATGGGAATGGATGCCTGGATTGCCGAACTACAACAAAGGCGTGCCATTCTGGACAAACTGCTGGCAAGCTGGAACGACGGACGCCGCAAGTCCCTTTACTGCGCGGCCGCCTATCTGCTGGAACCAGAGGCCCTGTGCCGGGTGATGGAGGCGCTGACTGCCCGAAGTGATACAGCTGACGCGTCGGCGAAAGAAAAAGCACAGGTGGCCGCTGCACTGCTGCAAGAGGAAGCATCGCGCGCAGGAATCAGCCTGAAGCTGAACAAAAAGAAGGTGTAGCATATATGGTAACGGCTCAAACAATGATGGAGTTTTCCTGCCCGTTGAAAGTGCTGTGGGACACCGTGACCAACCTGGAGCACACCACCTGGCGCAGTGATCTTGCCCGGGTAGAGGTTCTGGGCGAGGGTTGCTTTGCGGAGCATACCCGAAGCGGTTATGTCACCCGCTTCACAGTCACCGCCTGTGACACACTTCATTTTTGGGCCTTCACCATGGAGAACAGCAACATGTCCGGCACTTGGGAAGGACATTTTGAAGAAATTGCAAACGGTTCCCGCCTGGTATGTACGGAGATGGTCAAGGCCAAGCACTGGTGGATGCATCCATTTGTACCCGGATACCTGAAGCGGCAGCAAAAACGGTATCTGGATGATTTATACCGCGCACTTTTAGACAAATGAGAAATGCCCCTGGCATTAGCCAGGAGCATTTCCTTTTTATTCTGCCCAGAGATCTACTGCGTCTCGCAAAAACTGCGCACAGCCCGGCACAGACCGATCATAGTAGGCGGTAAACCTCTCATCCTGCACATACAGCTGGGCGATACCCCGTTGTTTTTGAGGTGTCAAGCCATTCACTGTCATCGCCAGCCAACGTTGGTGTAACTCGCAGGCGGCCCGCCCATCCTCACTATCAGGTGCAAGGCCCTGGGCGACAGCAACTTCCAGACACCGGCGCAATTCAGCGTCCAGAGTATTCCAAGTGTCATACTGCTCCTGCGTCAGGCCCATCAAATTGGCGTTAGCGCTGTCCACTGCCCCGTCGCCATATTTTTCCCGGGCCTCCTTGCCATAGGCAGCCTCGTTTTTCTCCACCAATCCCGTTTTCAGGGCCGCAAATTTCTTCTCATCCTCCATAGGTTCCTTCCTTTCTTCACAGATGATGGTCTCTTCTACAGACCGAATCAATCCCTCCAGCTGTGCCTTCTTTGCCTGCAAAGCCTTCAAATGCCTTCGCAAAGCCTCCAACCGGTCGAAATCCGGATCGTTCAGGTACTTCCGGATACGGGCCAGCTCCACCCCCAAGGCACGGTAAAACAGAATATCCTGCAATCGGGTTACTTGGTTCGAGCCGTAATAGCGATACCCGCTTTGTGCTACCCGGCCGGGTTTTAGCAGGTCAATTTCGTCGTACCAGCGCAGAGTGCGGGCAGATACACCTGACAGAAGTGAAAGCTCATGGGCAGAATATTCCATTTCGCGCCCTCCTTTCTACTTCCAGTGTACCAGTTGACGGTACGGCAGAGTCAAGAGGAAAATCAGAAATTTTATAACGCATTTAGCCGGGCTCATAGGTGGCAATCGCTTCGCTCAGTTGCGGCAGCCATGCGGGGCCTACATTCCCGACTCGGGGAACACAGAACTTCATCCACTCCACCTGTCCTTTTCGCCACGGTCCCTGACATGTGAATAGATAGGTGATGTGATCCTGCTGCACTGTAAGTTCCAGTTCGGTGAACAAGAACATATCGTCCAGCCGCGTCCGGCTCAAACGCGCTCTGGCGTCCCGGATGACCACGCCCTGGTCTTTGAGTTCTACCAACGCTTCATATACACCGTCGGCCCGGGTGATCGTCCGCTTAATCCTTTCCTCGTCATAATCTTCCAGCGCCTGAGCGGAGTTGCGGGCGCACAGCCAGGCAGGGATGCACCGCCAGGCGAACCCATCTCCGAAGAGAACGCCGTTCAGCATGGGCAACACCAGTAATGCAAGGCACACACCCAGCACCACCAGCATGCTTCGCTTGCGCATGGTTTTTCCCTTTCGGGCAATCTCTTGTTCCGAATACTGAAGCACTTCTTTCACAGCACTTGTGATAGGTTCCGCATGTATTGGTTGTTCTGCCCTTACCCCAGAGATAATCTCCATCACGGTGATGCCCAGTGCCTGGGCCAGAGGTTCCAACAAGGCGATATCCGGGGCGCACAACCCAGTTTCCCTTAGTTAAAGATATTGTTTTATCTGAGTGCCAGTTTCGGCTGACACTCAGATTTTTGTATCAATCAATTTTACCGACAAAGCGGTAGTAAATCTCTATTTTCTGTTCACGAAAGCCGTTTTCGTATTTGGTTGCTTCATGTACAACGATTTTATCAATCATGTTGTTCAGCAATTCTGCTGTCAGTTCCGTAGGCTCGGAATACTGTTTGACGATCTCGATCCACTTCCTTGCATCTTCCACGGACTGTTTGCCTTCTGCCAATGCTGCTTTGAGCTTCTTGATTTTTTCATCCAGTTCAATCTGCTCCATCTGATATTTCTGTGACAGCATATTGAAGTTGTACTCTGTGATACGTTCAGAAACCCTGTCCTCATACATTTTGGCAAACAGCCTGTCAACCTCTGCCTTGCGCTTCTCCGCCTTAGAAAGCTCTGCTGTGTGTTTCTTCATAGCAACAGTTCTTTCCTTGTCACCAGCTTTTAGAATGCTTTCCAAGAGCCTTTCTTCGTCCTCTCGCACAGCTTTCGTCCAATGCTGAACTCGGAGCAGCACATAGGTGTAAAGCGTATCGTAGCGGACATAGTGCATGGAGCATTTACCAGTGCCTTGCCCATAATTACTGCAATGATAGTGGCCATAAGGCGTTTTGTTCTGACGATTCTCGCCGTAGGCAAGTGACCAGCCGCAGTCTGCACATTTCACAAGTCCTGAGAATATCTTAGTAGTGCCGTCTTTCTGTTTTCTTCTGCGGGAAGCAATCTGATTCTGCACATGATAGAAAACATCTTTTGAAATTATGGCTTCATGAGTATTTTCGATACGAACCCATTCTTCCTTCGGCTTACGGATTTTCTTTTTGTTCTTGTAAGAAATATTAGTCTGTTTGTTGTGGATGCTGTTGCCAATGTAGGTTTCATCTTTCAGAATTTCCTTTACCTGACCGATTGACCAATCGTATTGTTTGCTCTCCGGTGCATCTGCGTAGATGTGAGCGAATGTTCCATATCGGGTGTAGTTGAGCCAACCGGATGTAGGAACTTTTTCTTCGATGAGCCTATGTGCAATACTTGCAGCACCGGAACCATGATAGGCAAGTTCAAAAATTTTCTCAACGATCCACTTGGTTTCATCGTCCACAACTATGGCGTTTTTGATTTCAGGATGCTTCTTGTAGCCCAGAGGTGCGTAAGTACAGATTCTCTGACCTGCAGCGTGTTTTGCACGAAGCGCAGCCTTTACTTTGCGGCTGGTATCCTTGGCAAACCATTCGTTGAACAGATTCTTGAAAGGAACAAAATCACTGAGACCTTTTTCTGTATCCTCATTTTCTGTGACTGCGATATAACGGATATTTTTCTCTGGAAATACAAACTCCAAATAGTAGTCCATCATAACATGTTCACGACCGAAACGGGAAAGATCTTTCGTGATGATACAGTTGATTCTGCCTGCATCCACATCCTCCATCATTCGTTGAAATGCTGGTCTGTCAAAGTTCGTGCCTGACCATCCGTCATCAATATACTCATCCACCACATGGAATTGGTTGTCACGGGCAAACTGCTGTAAAATCGTTCTTTGGGTTTCAATACTGACGCTGTCACCGAAGTTTTCATCGTCACGGCTTAATCTGTAGTATAGTGCGGTATTGTACGGTTGCTTCATTCAAATCCTCCTTCTTCGAAACAACCCACGCTTACAATACTTCGTATTCGTATTGTACTATATGCAAGGGCAGTTTTCAATTTTGTCGTCTAGACACTTGACGTTATTTTTTCTGACTCTTTACTGCATAACGGATAACATCTTCAATTACCTCATTGACGGTCTTTCCGGTCTCAGCAAAATGTTCGCTGACAGGGATGATGGTTTTACCAACAATCAAATAGTTCGCACCGTCCTCAGTGAAATAAACAGAAGTGTTTTCAAGTGTAGGTTCAGGCTCATCCCAGTCATCATCAAGTTGGTGGTTCCATTCTTTGATAACTTCCGGTGGTGGACTGAAAATCGGATTGAAGCAACTGCTCCATATATCCAGTTCATAATTGCTGTTGTCATAGTTGATCTGTTCCAAATCAAATTCGTGTTTCATCAATTTCCTCCTTCGTGTATTGTCTGCCAACTTCCATCCAATCGGGTGGAAGTAAAACAAAAAAGCTGTCACACAGAGCATCAAGAAATAAGCACAAGAACACCTGCACTTTTCTGATGGTTCTATGTAACAGCCAACGTAAGAAGGATTCATCTCCTCACAAATATGTCGGACTTCAAATCGGGTAATCCCGCAAAACTATAAATATCTTTTTGAACCGTTTATTCAATTTTCTGTGATTTATTATAATTTACGCATGAAGAAATTACAAGTGTGTCGAACCATGTGAACACTCAACTTTGACGCAATTTGCGTCGAAGTGGTTTTCGAAAATATAACTTCGGTCTGTGATCAAGTTAATCAAAATTGAAATCTCGGAAACGTTCAGAATGAACGAGCAGCCATCATCGCAAGATGATGTTCGAAGGGGATTGGGGATGTTGCCCCAACAAGCGAATGAGCAAAAGTAGTAAACAGGGCCCTGTTTACACTGCTTGCAAATTTGTGAACCTGTACAGGTTTACACTGCTTGCCACTTTGTGAAAGGTCAAAATATCATCCTAAGATATTTCTATTTTAGAAAAATTACGTTGTCTAACTTGTGGCCGATTTGTCCACAAGCAGAAATCTTCTTTTTGCTTTTTTGAACTTGTACTCGACTTGGATATAACTGATTTTGAAAAATCCTTCGATCAGGCTTATTCCCGATTGGGGAATAAGTGAAATATCAGTTGCTACACCTCTTGCCAAATTGGCGAGAAGTTTTCTATTCTCGACGAGTTGGTGAAAATCTCACTTTCCGACAATTTGTCGGGAAGTTATGGATAACTTCTAAATAACTTAATGGAAGTTTATATATGTTTATTAAAAAATGAGCTGATTAGCACAGGCCAATCAGCTCGTTTACATTTATTCTTTTCGCCAACGTTTAATTACGTCATCAAAAACAATGTCAATCCAATCCTTATTCCATTCATCATATACATTCACATTGCTTGAATTTGGAACTGGATTAGGCATATCCATCTTAACTACTGCCGGCAACGGAACAGCATCGCCGACAACTAAACATTCTCCTGCAGCCAATGTTGGCAAGACATCGACAAGTGAAGCATTGTTATCAGGAAGTAAGTTCTTTATACAACTTTGGTCATTTACATTCGTCAGTTTCAAAACAATAAAGTTATTGCATTGAGAAAAAATTGTTTCCGATACTTCCGATGGTCTTTGGCTTACAACCATTAGGTTCAAACCATATTTTCGGCCCTCTTTTGCAATTCTTTCAATTGAATGCTTTGATGCTGCATATTCAGCCCCACCATTTTTAGGTATATAATTATGAGCCTCTTCACAAACTAACATAAAAGGTATATCGTTGACCAGCCCTGTTGAGTGTTTAATTTTTGAATAATGAAATGCAAAATCAAAAATTATTCTTGAAAGCAAGCTTACCACGATACTAAGTACTTCAAATGGAATGGCGCTCAAATCAATAATCGTAACATTGCATTTGTCAATATATCCTAAAAATTGTTTTAATATCTCACCAAAATCTTCGGTCTTATATTGTTCACCATTAGATTTCTGTGAAGCGGTAATAAATTTCAATCTTTTATCTGAGAGCTTTGTTTCAAGACGAGTAACAAAACGTTCAAATTCACCATTATATGGTCCATTAGAAGCTTTACTATCTTTTGCGGTGCTTGTAGCTGCAAATTGAATTTCTTCTGTTAGATATACCTGATCGGCATTATTTATTACAGTTCCGTTATTTCTTTTAGGAAGATGGGGCATAGTATCATTCTTATTGATAACTTCACTATTTTTATTTTTTATATATCTATAAACTTCGCATATGTCAAAATACACTGGGGTATCGTATGTAATATGCTCCATATCAGGGTTATGTTTCTCTTTACTTAAAATAACCGCTTTTTTAAACTGCGAAATTTGATTGTGTGAATTCATTTCATTACTTTCAATAAAAAGAGCTTCTAATTCTTGAGAATTCATCAACCAATAAGGCAAACAAAGTTTTTCAACATCTAAGCAATTAAGCTGAAAATCTTCCTGCTCTGCCAAAGTAAATGCAGATTGATATTCCGAATGTATGTCAAAAATAATCACATGTGCATTCTTTAAATTTCCTGCGTTTTCATTGTGTCCTTCATTTATTTTCATGATATTCTGTAACAATCTTGCTACAGCACACGACTTTCCAGAGCCAGTTGATCCTACAACAGCAATGTGCTTTCCAAAAAATCTATTACCATCAACAAAATAATTTACAGTTTGATTGTTTGATAGAGAACCAACATAAAAAGAAAAATTATCATTACTACTAAAAATGGCATTAATAACGTCATCATCTGGTAGATACGCTGGCTCAGTTGGAGATGGTAAATTTACACCACCTTGACGAAATGAAATTCCATTATCAGTTTCGTAATAACATCCTATTGGAGAACAGGCGATTGTATAGCTAATTGTATTTGCATCATTGGACTGCACTGCAGATACGTTCTGAATCGATGCAAGAATTTTCAAATCATTGCCATCTTCAATGCATATGTATCGAGATATTTTGATTTTCGCCTTATTACGTTCAAAATCCTCAATACTATTAAGTAATATATGGATTGTACCAGGATTACTACTGATAACTTTTCCTATCTCAATCATGTTTACACCTCCAATGTTTTAGATAATCCTACAAGATATCTAATTGTATTTATATTTGGAACATCCAGTTCTTCAACAAAGTAATTTACACTGTCTAATGACTCATTTATCGTTCCAACAATATATAATTGATTAACCTGACATTGTTCCAATATATCTACCGTAATATTTTCAAGTAATGCCATTTTACAAACAAAATCAGCTGAACAATTTTTATTATTAACAAAGCTGTCAGCTACAAAGGTATTGCCTATCAAGCCAGTATTAACGGATTTCTGATATTTGTATAATGCTAATAAAGTTTTTTGCATTAATCCAGAATGATTATTTCCGAATATAAAAATTGGTGGTTTTTGCAATTTAGGCTTCTTGAAATACTTATTCAAATACTCCTGTATGAACCCTATTACAATTTCATCAACGTTATCCAGAAAATTATCCGAAAAAACAAATGCACGAATATCCGGGTTCGCAGAAAATGCAGACGTCAAATACGCTTTTTTTGCTTTTATAATCTGCTCTTTATCCAATGCTTCAAGAGTCCATTTGTTCAGTAACACTGACTTTTGCTGCGTCAAAAATAAAACTAACTGGTTTTTAGTAAGAGTTCTTTCTTGCTCAGTTGATTTGGCAGACAAAGATGCAACTATAGAGAATGCATTTGGATAATACATTGATATTGCTGTATCGTGATCCGTTATTTCTTCAAGTTTTCGAATTACTTTATCTTTCAATATTTCAAATTGCTCTGCTTTAACATACGAAAAAACTTTCCAAAACTCTGAAATATCTACTCGCAGTGTTAAAGCAGTCCTGTTGGATTTATAGTAATTTACAAGTAAATCCTTTTCATCTTTACTTTTTTGCATCTTATTTGCAATGGCAAGCATACCTGAATCAGGGACAATGTAAATACGATGAAAATATTTACATAATATGTCTTTGTCCTTCGTTGCGCCAAGGAACGCAACAAATGCATCCATATCTACAGATTCTACATTTTCAGCATAATATGCATATAAAATATAAGAAACTTCCTTGCCTAAATAAGCGCTCTCACAGTAATGACAAAGCATTTCTAATATAGGTGTTGCAACACTTGATATCTGGTATTTTTTATCTTCATGATATTTGCATTGAATTGTAGTTGTGCTTGACGGAGAATGAATATCTATATCTTCTATAACACCTTCCAGTACAATTGAAGCATCGTTCTCCGCTTCAAGGATTGTCAAAATGGATTTATTGAACTGATATAAATATCCCTTGATAGTACTATCTGCTTGTCTCATTCTATCACCGCCTTTTGGTAAATATTCGAAATGATACACTTGTGGTGCATACTCTTTCTTATATTATCCTCTTCCTAATCTACGTCTTTGCATCTTCTTCCAAATAGCACGACATTTATAACATACTTCTGGATCAATACTTAAAGTTTTAACAAGAATTTCCTTGTCGACTACATCCAAGGCTTTTTCTATATCCTCGTCATTACGCACCACAGAATCAATATATGTCAAAAGCTTTTCTTTAAGCTCTGGGGCGATACCTTCTATTTTAGGAAGCAAAATATTACCCATTTCGCCAGGGAGTATTTCAAGAACACCTCCGCCGTAACTTCGCCCACAGATTTCAGTAAAAGCAAAGGAAATGCTATTATAGTAGGAAAGAAGAATGTTTTCTGGTTCTACGCCATCATTGAATTTCATTCTGTGCATCGTATCTGTCGATACTGCATTACATCTGTTCAGAACAAACTTAGGGTATAAGTTATTTCTTCTCAGGAAAAAAGCATCCGGTACCCATACAGAAGGAACGATATACCATCTATCTCTGATAGAACATTTATATCCTTTGTGTTCACCATTCTTTTCGCCAAGCATAATATACTGCTTATGTCCGTCAGGATATTCTTCGTATGGAATATCTGGGAAACTAATTAATCTCGCACGCTTTCCTACACCCCTATTGCTTTCCCAATCCTCTGGTGTGAAGTATATTCCATGTGCATGAGAACTTCTACCGATCAGAGGCAAGGTAACTTCCGCTAAACCATATCGTTTTGTAGTTTCTTCCGTAACCGAGAAATAACCATTATTTCCGGTTGTAATCCCAACATTGATTAAACCATACTCTGAAAACTTAGCAAAACGTTTATCATCACGTAGTTTTTGAATAAGAGCCATTTCCTCTGCGGTTACAAAATACTTCGTCCACTTTTCCTTAACGTGCTGTAGTTTTTGGAAACCATTCTGCTCTAACTTGAGTTGTGTAAAACCATCAAGATTATTCATTTCAATGATACGAATACCTTTTTCTTCTTTACCTTTTTCGCCAATAAAAACGACTACTTCTTGTTCAATATCAGGAAAGACCAGTTGCTCAAATGTAATCAGTGTAATCTTTGCCAGATTATTTGCTAAATACAGACGCAGATCCTCCGCATAGGCTACTTGAAGAATCTCGGCTGGAATAACAAATGCAATTTTTCCATTTTCAGAAAGCAATTGTACACATGCTACAATAAACGCAACCCATGCATTTATTAACTTATTAGCTTTCATTCCGTGAGAAGTCAGAATATCAGACTGCATCTCTCTTTGGCTTTCTTTCAGGTATTGGTAACGAATGTATGGTGGATTACCTAAAATCAAATCAAAACATTCTTTACCGAGTACACGATTATAATAGTCAAAGAAATCTTCTGTACAAACTTCGACCTGTCCAAAATCTGAATATCTGCTGCGTACTTTTTCTGCTTCATCTGGCTCAATTTCTACCGCAGTCAGCTTTTTTACTTTATCCAAGAGTTTCTGATTTTTAAGACTATCAAGAAACACTCCATCACCGCAACTCGGTTCTAACACAGTAGAGATATTATGAGACGCAAAAAGCTCCACCATAGCATCTGCAAGCTGCAATGGAGTGTAATACGCACCTCTTAACTTCTGTTCTGAACTATCCTTTTTGAGTCTCATTGTTTTACCTCTCTTAATAATCGAGTCGATACACTCTTGAAATCAGATCCTGAATTTCTGCTATCAAGACATCTTTTTGTCTCTGTAGAAGATTTGCGATACGCTTAGCTGGACGACCAGATAACACATCATTGATTTCATATATTTCTCGGCTTGCTGCCACCACTCTATCGTAGATGGCTTTTTGACTTTCCACATTAAAATCCAGTTCTACAAAAGGCAGCGTAGACAAAACGAACGTACCACGTGCAGTGAAACCACCTTCGAAGTCACTGCCTACAATTTCTAAAATACGTTCTGTAATGGGATTTGAAAGCCATGCTTGAATATATTCAAGAGCATAAGGACTATCTTCTTTTTTGCTTACAGCACAATATCCTGCAGTGCCACCTGATGCAATAAGAATGTCGTTCGTATCCATTACATACATAGGCTCTTTACTCAAAACACCTACAATCAACTTTGGCGTATTGATAAAAGCAGTTAATGCCTGTGTTCTTCCATATTGATACCACGTATCTGCCGTAGCATTAGGGACATCACGTGTTCCACTGGCTGATACACATTTCGGTACTAAACGGTCATAGTGTGCCAAGAGATACGCATATGTTCCAGGATAATTAGTCTGCATATCATCAATGCTAATAAGATGACCATTTGTTTCATAAGGAAATATAATTTGTTTATCAGTTGTTAACACACTATATGAATTTAAGCCTTTTTCTGCCTTTTTGGTTGGTTTAAAGTAAGGACGGAGTAAGGCTTTCTCAATAGTATAATTGTTTCCATCCCTATTGATTTCAACTGTATCTGCATATTCTGCAACAATTTCATCTGCTGAGAACCAATAGATAGGAGTAGGTCTTTCTGCACTGGTCTGAATACCATTAAATATTTCCGCATGCTTCGTAATCGGAACGGAAACTTCATCCAGCTTTTGGAGCATTGTCAAAAACTCGAAATCCGTAGTTAATCTCCAAGGCAGTTTGTTTAAGACAGCAGAGTTAAGCTCAATAGAACTAACTTCTTCTCCTGCCCACAGTTTGTTTGCAGAGTCAATGCTGCTATAAACAAATGTTGGCTGACTTTCTTTAGCAAGAAGAACAATTGAGCTGTAAATTGTTTTATCTTCAAATAGCTGCGCATCACCAAAATCATCCAGACTAACAAGCATATGATTCTTGGCAATTAAGTTGCGTAATTTCTCTCCAGCCCCGATTTTAAAAAACTTATTTGGTACGATGTAGCACACAAAGCCTGTTTCTTTTATTTTAT
Organism: uncultured Clostridia bacterium; assembly: GCA_945867255.1. Taxonomy (GTDB): domain Bacteria; phylum Bacillota; class Clostridia; order Oscillospirales; family Ruminococcaceae; genus Ruthenibacterium. Next base: position 13,568 of record CAMBHV010000002.1, on the reverse strand, counting down.
TAAGTGCCTGTTCGATAAAGATGAAATACTTATCGAATTGCTTGTGTGAAGTTTTATATTTCTTTTTATAAACTTCAACTTCGGCACTCGGTAAAAGAGCATGCATTCCTTCTGTATTTACATACGGAGGGTTTCCGATTATAGCATCAAAGCCATTGCCACCGTTAATTTCATTCCACTCAAAAGGAACAATGTCCATCATCTGACGAGCAGCACCAGAAATTCCAGTTAATTCATTTTGACTCACAAGGGAATTGCCGAAGTGAATATTTCTACCTAAATCTGGAAGAATAGGTACAACTTCTGCAACCGACGGTGCAGTTTCATCCTCCATCAGTTTTATCAATAAAGAGAATTTAGCAACTTCAACTGCATGAATATCGATATCTATACCGTAAATACAAGAGCAAAGGATTTCCTTCTTCTCTTGGAGCGGCAATTTATATAAATCAACACCAATCTCTACTAAATGATCAGTTTGATCGTGGTCAATGTACCATTGCACGCAATAATCTTGCAAGAATGCAAACGCTTCTTCCAAGAAAATACCAGAGCCACAAGCAATATCAGCGATGCTAATATCCAAAATCTCTGTAGGCGTTTTTCCTACACAAACTCTGGAAAGAGTCTTTTCAACCATGTACTTAACAATTTCTGTAGGTGTAGTAACAACAGATCTATTTTGGCAATCTTTCTTTTGGCCAAGACCAATCGTATTATTATCAAGCAATACCAGCTGCTCTGTTAAGAACATTTCATAGATTTTGCCCAGCAAATTAGGCTCGATGATGTTAAACAAATATGGACTTTGAGGATAATACAAATCCTCAATCATATCTTTTATTACATCGCATGACAGATCGAAAATAATATCATCGCCAGAGAACATACCCGAATTGTAACGTCGATCTGCTGAACGGAACAATTCTTCCAATTTATCTTTCAGTTGAGCAGGGTCGGTAATTGTATCTTTCAATTTATGATACAACGGTAAATTTTTATCCTCGCATATTCTCAAGAATACAATCTGGTTAATAAATTCTTGAACAACATCGTTCAACACTTCCAGAGACGCATAGCGACCACCCTTTGCATACAGTTCATTGCTTAGTGCAACACGCCATTCATTTATCTGAGAAAGAAATAAAGCATCTACTTGTTGGGTATGTCCGCCTGTTGCCGGAAAGTTTTCATCTAAATACGAGTCGAATTCGCCTGAGTATACAGAATTTCTCGAAATCAAATTACTAATCTCAGTGAATTTTTCTACATATTCTGTGTAATGATATAAACGATATCTGGCTACAGCAGCTCCATCATCTTCATGAGCAATGTGGCAAGTATCATATATTGCAAGATGTTCAAAATTTGTTAATACCGCAAGCCTGTGTTTTGCATTCCAACCGTATTTTCTGGTTTGAACGGCAGGCGCAGCATCCCTTGTAATATCTACTGCTGGTTTCTTAGCTTCTACAAAAAACTTAGGAACACCTCTCAACGTAACAGTGTAGTCAGGACGATCTGTACGGGTAGAGTAATTTTCTGCAATTACTTCTCGATATTGGGGCGCTAATCCTTTTTCATTCGCAACGTCCCATCCTAAGAGCTTCAATAACGGATCAATATATTCAATTCTGCAAGAATGTTCATTATATGCATTTCTTGTATCTTTATAAAATTCTATATTCGTATGAAATCGATCTACAAGAATCTGCAAATCAAACAAGTTAGTCATTGCAATACTCCACCTTTCTTTTATCGTTTGTCGGTTTCTCAGCATCCTCAGGAATAATCCAAATACGACTCATGCGAGTAGCACCGACTATACGGTTTGACTTGCATAAAATTTGAACTTGTCGTGGAGTAATCCCCCATTTATCAGCAGCTTCTTGAACTGTAATATAACCATTCATAATCTAACACCTCACATGTACTGGATACAAAAAACCATTATAATTATATTCGTTTAAACGAAATCTGTCAATCCAGTAGGGGCAATATCAATAATATATTACCCTTCAATCAACCTATGAACGGAAGGAAAAGGATCAGTATCACTATAATCAGTATTATTTATATCAGTATTATTACATTGTGCTTTTGGAAAGTTCTTGAATTGTCAAAAGCACAATTCAAGAACTTTCCAAAAGACAATTCAGTAATTGCCTTTCCACAACAAAAGCCACCCGAAGGATTTCTCCCACGGGTGGCATCAAATAGTATATCGTTTTTATTCTTCCATGACTTCTAACATCATCCTGGCTCCCAGTTTGAAGCTATTTTGGAATATCAGGTACTCCGTAATGGTTTGATGTTCTCAGACACAATCCGTGTATTTCTCGAACAATGCTTTCTGCTCGTCCGTCATAGTTGCTCGGAGTTTTTCTTCATTCCGGCAAATCAGTTCCTGTAATTTCTTATACTCTTTACAGGAAGAAGTATCGTAGTCGGTAGGCTCGATATTGCCATACCAAAATTCTTCAAGGATTTTCATACGATGTCCTCCTCATAGACCAGTTCCCGGAGGACGAGTTCTTCTGCCTGTGCTTTCAAGCTATTCATGTGCGACACCCATGCAAGTTGCTGTGTTGCCTTGTTTGGAGCTGGATTCTTCGCCAGCAATTCCTCCATCAGCAACTCCATTCGATTCTCACAGGTCTGCTGTACTTCCCACAGATGCGGGAACAATGTTTCTGTTAAAACCATGTCGTTGAAAAGCATCGGTTTGTTCTGTTCCAGGAATGCTCTGCGCATCCTGCCGTATTTGCCAAGCGTCTGTGTCCCCGTATGTTCCAATCTGATGTCAGGGATATAGTAATCACCACATTGGGTGTAAGTTAAGTTCTGAGCCATAATAGTACCTCCAATAAATCTTTGTTTTTCTGTATTGGAAGTAATGTAAGCGTGAGTTTGTAGGTAGTTTCTTTAACTTTGGGAAACTCCCCTCTCCCATTTAGACACCGCCCGGTCGGTCACATGCAGGCGCTGTGCCAGTTCCCTCTGAGTCAACTTCTTTTCTTTTCGCAGCTCCCGAATCAGTGCACCGGTGGCTTCGTTGTTCATCGCTTGCTCCTCCTTTTGCCCTTATTATAACCCACAGAAAACTTTCCTGCACCCGACCAATGGTTGAATGAGAGAGGGAAAACAAAACCAGAAAGCAGCGCCCCCTTGCGAGCCGGTGTTTCGCAGAGGGGAAAAAAACCAGGCACCATTTTAAAACCCGTGCTTGACGCAAACTTCATATTGCAGCAAAAACAGCTTAGATAAGAAACTGCGTTGTAAAAGAAAAAGAACCATCATCTTCGGTACAAATCAACACAGACAGTTTCCCTGCGGCAGAGCTGGCAAGCCGCCTGTATATAAGCTACGTTGTTCCGCTTCTCATTCTTTGCAATGTGCCTCATCGCATCGATAGAGAAGGCATCGAAGCAACAGCGTTCGGCAAGCAGGCCGGCAACACAGAATTCGCTTTGATCAACCGGATCTGCCCTTAAGGATACCGTAGCCACGCAAAATGATTGCCCTGCCGGTATGTGTCTGGCCACCCCTTGTCCGGGATATTCACTCAAAACGGGCCGAAATACATTGCCGGCAACATCGGCTTGCTGATGAATCGGAACAGGCAAAACAAGAGAATTTCCCGTGCCGGCACCTGAAGGTTGTTGTGGCCCAAGCCCCTATGGCGGCCATCCGAACTTATAAGGCGAAAAAATGTGTTTTTTGCCATTTGCAAATGCATGTTCTTTGTGGTGATATGCCCGAACCCGTCGCCCCGACAACCTCTATTGTTTATCCTTTTATAAAAAACGCATGGTCCCAAAACAGGGCCATGCGTTTTTTCATTCGCCATCTTTTGTATTGCGGCAAAACACCTTCCCTGTCAGGAAAGCACCTTTACTTCAAAAGGCGCAAGTGTAAGCCCCAGTGCGGTAACGGAATTTTCATTGTGGTTCATCACAATATGCACGGTACGCCCCGCACCGCTTCGCTTCGCCATCTCCACACCTTCGGGCAGGTGCTCCACAGCCAGGCCTGCCCAGCTCATGGCTTCACCCAACACCTGTTCCAGCACAGCGGAATCGGGCGAAGTTCCCAAATAATATGCCCGGCCGGCCCCCAGCTCGTTGCGCGTGATAGCCGCGTACTGCCCGTAAAAAGCATCATTATAACGATAAAGGACTTCGGCCCGGTCCGGCACAATCATATCGCGGAAGACGCCCGCCGTGCCGCTTTTGTTTTCGCCGATCAGCGGGATACAATGGTATTCCTGCACACTTTCCGTCTCTTCGATATGCAGCCCCAGCAACTCATTGCAATCTACAGGAAGCATTTTGCCGAAGGCAAGGTTATTCCGGCGGTCCTTCACGGCCGTGCGGTAGGTTACCACCGCGCAGCCGCCTGCAGACACATAACGTTTAAGCCGCAGCGCAAATGCCTCGTCTGTGACGATCATGTTTGGTACTACAACGATCTTATAACCCGAAAAATCTCTCGATGCCGGCAAAATGTCAACCGACTGCCCTGCATGGAAGAACACCCCATATAGACGTTTCATCTCCTGCTCGCAATCCAAAAGCAGGCTTTGCTGCTGGATGCGGAAAGAGGCCAGCGAATCATAATCATATAGAATCGCCACATCGCTGTGTATGGGCGCAGAGAGCACATCCTGATATTCGCGCACTTCACGAAAAAAGTTTTGCACCTCGAAAAAGCGGCGGCGCGGCACATTGTCGGCATCCAGAATGCCATAGCAGAACTGTTCGGCCCCTTTTGTGGCACCCCGATAGCGGAAATACAGCAAGCCTTCACATCCGTGTGCCATTCCCTGCCAGCTCCACAGCTTGGCCTGATTCGGGCGCGGCAAAAAGCCCGTAATATCATGCCCCTGTGCGCCCATAATTGCCTCTGTGATCCAGAAGTTCTCTGCGCGCAGGCCCCGAATATAATCCAGCCCGAACGCGATCTCCGCTGGCGGCAGCGGCTCCTTCTGGCCGCCCCAGACCGGATAATTGTTATAAGCCACCTTATCCAGGCACCGGGCCACATCGGCATAGGAGACATGCTTTTGCAGGCCGCCGCCGGGAAAATCGTGCATCACCACGGCGCCGGGCAGCAATTTATGCAGCAGTTCTGCCTGAAATTCGATAAAGCGCACCAGTTTTTTGCTGCAAAACCGTTCCCACTCCAGCCTAAGGGCCGGGTTATGCGTGGTGATGGTGGCATTGGGCAGCGGGATCTCATCAAAGGAATTATATTCCTGGCTCCAAAACGCTGTGCCGAACTCCTCATTCAAGCGTTCGATATCGCCGTCAAACACCTCGCTCAAATGTTGACGAAAGGCGTCCCGGCAGCGTGGGCACCAGCATAAATCGCTGCCCTCATGGCCAATCTCATTGTCGATCTGCCATGCAACGATCGTGTCTTCCCCGCGGTAATGTTCTGCCAGCGCCGTGACGATGCGGCGGCATGCCTCCAGATAATTGGAGTTGGAATAACAAGCCACGTGCCGCCCGCCAAACGAACGGGGCGTTCCGTCCGGAAATTGCGAAAGAATGTCCGGATGTTCAGCCGCCAGCCAGGCCGGCGGCGTGGCTGTAGGTGTGCCGAAAATGACCTTTAACCCTTTGCGGCGAGCCATGGCGATCACCTTATCAAAATACGAGAAATCAAACCGGCTTTTCTTTTTCTCCATGCGGTGCCAGGCAAATTCCCCAATGCGGATCACATTACAGCCAAGTTCCAAAATGCGGTCCATATCCGTTTCCATCAAGGAATCATCCCACTGTTCGGGGTAATAATCCACACCCAGAAGCATCGTTTATACTCCTTTCTCTTCCTCGTTGGCCGTACGGGCTTCCTGCCCACGCAGCACGGCCAGCACATGATGATAGAACTCGTCATTCAGGCGATAACCGCGTTTGTAAACCACCAGGCAAAGGACAGACAGCACTGCCGGCAAAGCAATCATAATGACACGCATACCCATGATGGTTCCGGCGCTTTGCACCTCGTTGGGAACGAACCCAATGGGGTTCAGGCTGGCAGCGGCAATAAAGCCACTGAATGCCCCTGCGAACTTGACAACGAATGTCTGGGTGGAAAATACAATGCTCTCGTTGCGGGTGCCAAGCTTAAACTCCCCGTAGTCCACAGCCTCTGCCAGAATCACGGTGACAAGCACCAGCATAAAACCAATGCCGATATTGACAATGGCGCTGCAGATCCCCACCAGCAGGATATTGGTGGGTGCAACATAGCCCGCAACCAGCAGTGCCGCAAACCCGGCTACCGGCAGCAGAGAGGACACGGCAAATACGATGCCTTTGCGGATCTTTTTCGAAATGCCGGGAAACGCAGCCAGCGCAGCCATCTGCGCAATACCGGCCACACCGGTATACGTGGCATAAAGCGCTTCTTTTACACCACACACATACTCAAAATAGTACAGGGCAAACGAATTGGAAAGCTGATATGCCATGTTGAAAAACAGAGCAATGCCCAGCACCACCAGTACCTGATCGTTTTTCACCAAAACTTCAATCATCCGTTTCGGAGTGGTTTTTTCTCCTGTTCCGCTTGTAGCCACCACACGCTCCCGAGTTTGCGTAACCGTAAGCACAATAGTGACAACAAAAATCAGCGCAACCGCAATGGCAAACCGTGAAAACCCAAGCACCTGATCTTCTCCGCCCAAATATTTCACAATATACAGGCCGCCGCTTCCCACTACAAGCCATGCCATACTGGCAAAAAAGCGGGGAATGGCGCTCACTTGGCTGCGTTCATTTTCGTCATCCGTCAGGGCGGGAACCATGCTCCAGTATGGGATATCCATGATCGTATACGTCATACCCCACAGCACATACATGATACCGACATACACGGCATACTGGCCGGCAGGCAGGTCCACATCCAAATACAATAGAACCAGTACAATCGCATTGAGTAGCGTGCCAATAAGAATCCACGGGCGGAATTTGCCCCAACGCGAACGCGTGTTATCCACTACCATACCCATAAACGGATCATTGAATGCGTCCCAAATGCGGGCGGCCACAAAAAGCACCGCAACAAACATCGGATCGACAAGCCGCACGTCGGTCAGATATTTCATCAGATAAGTGCTTACGATGGCATAAATGAGGTCTTTTCCAAAACCACCCATGCCAAAACTCAATTTTGAGCGCCATGTCAAAGTTTGTTTCATGATTCCTTTCCTTTCAAAAAATGGATAAATGAGCGGAAAACAGGCATTTTTTATTGCTTTCATCATATCATGATTTTACGCAGTCCTCAATCTTATTTTACTAAAATTTTTAACTAAATTTTACCCTGCTTTTATTGTGCAAAATTTACTAAAATCTATATCTAGCCACTATATGCAACCTCTGTGCCACTTTGTTGCGCATACAAAAATCTCCCGCCGAAAACATTCAGCGGGAGATTCAAAAGGTCACTGTGGGTTTAAACGGCTGGCGCCGTATTCCGAGCAATCACACTTCCTCGTTCCATATATAAAGTGGGCACCACTGTTTTGCATGGATTTGGATGATTTTCGCGGCACAGATGCATAGCGTGCAATGCAGAAAACGCCAGCTCATGCTGTAAGACACGAATGGAGGACAGTGGCGGCACAGCATTCTGCGACAACGAAGTGTCATTGAAGGCGATGATGCTGATGTCCTGTGGAATCTTCAGCCCGGCTTCCTCCAGCGCACGCAAAGCCCCCTGCACCATGGCATCGGAAGACAGAAACAGTGCGTCAGGCCGGGCCTTATTGGCGCGCAGCGCTCCGGACAGCACCTGATATGCTTCTGGCGAAGTCATGCCGCAATCCCACACCAGCGCCTCATCATAAATGCCTTTCGCCTGCAAAATATTTCGAAAGTAATACAGGCGGGCATCCAGCAGCCAGTCATGTGTGCCCTGAAGTGTATAGTGGCTGCCCAAAAAGGCAATCCGCCTGTGGCCCGTCTCCAAAAAGCGGCTCATTGCCTGGCGCAACCCCAAATGAAAATTGGGCACCACCGCATAATAGTGCTCGTCATCCGGGGTGGAATCCACAAATACTACATGCGGGGTATATCGTTCAAAACTGTCGATCTCTTCCCGCGTAAAGCTGCCAATGGCAAATATACCGTCCAGCGCACCTCCGCCCGGTGCCTGAAACAGGCCTTCCTCATTGCGGAACAGCGTAGTGGTCTCTATTCCCTGTTCAAAGCATTCCTTTTCCAGCTCGTTTTTCATATATAGATAATATGGGTCCTGCAGGACTCTTTCGGGCTCAAACATCTGTGCAATGCCCATCTTAAGGCTTGTTGCAGCATGCCTGCTTCCTTCCGGGCGGACCCTGCGGCGGGTGGGAACATACCCCAGTTCCTGCGCAACGGAAAAAATGCGTGCCTGTGTTTGGGCAGACACACTGATCGTTTCATCCCGGTTCAGCACACGCGAGATCGTGGAAACAGAGATGCCCGTAACCGCAGAAATATCCTTCAATGTGGCCATATGTTCACCTGCTTTCTTTGCGTAAATTATACGCAATTTTTCCCAAAAACACAAGAGCCGGGCCGAATCCGGCATATCGCCAGGCTGCCCCACAACTCTTTATTCCTCTCATAAAAGCCAATTTTCCGAAGAGCACATCGTAATTGTATACTTTGGCACAATCACAAGCCTGAACATGCAGGAATTGTCCCCCGCTTTCGTCCTTCCCCCAGGTTCATACTCGATGCCAAAAGCACTTCGTAAGAACCCTATGGGTTTGGGCACATAAAAAACCAGCACCCCGCGCAGGCCATCTCCATTTCTTTTTCCTCTGCATAAAAGTTTGTATCCTTTTTATAAACGGTGCTCATTCCCAGCAGCAATTCTATTTTTATTCTAGCCTTGGTAATAACACTGCCACTCGGTGGTATACCCCATATTATATCCTTCAGCCCATACCTTGCGCTTGGCTTCTGCCCACTTTGGATGGTTTCTATGTGGCGACAAGGCTCATGTGCACCCGTCTCATACTTACTCTCCTCCTGCATACAAAAAGCCCTCGGGCACATGAACCCGAGGGCTTTCTTTTTGTGAGAAGATAGAAATTCTATCAGGCCGGCAACATACCGGAGATTGCAGTAAACACAAGGCCTACTACAACAACCACGATCATAAATTTCCAGCAGGTCTTCCACCACTGCGGGAAGCTGATCTTGCACACAGCAAGGCCGGCAACCGTCATGCCTGCGGTGGGGCTGATGGTGTTCATAGTCTGGTTGGCAATGCACAGTGCCGTAACGGACGCTTCGGTGTTGACGCCCATCAAGTCCGTCAGCGGAGCCATAACCGGCATCGTCAGCGCGGCCAGGCCAGAAGAAGACGGTACCAGAATGCTCAGGAACGCCTGTGCAAAATACATCATGGTAGTGAACACTGCAGTGGGCACGCCCGCCAGCAGATTGGCAAGTGCGTTCAGAATGGTATCGATGATCATGCCGCCTTCGGCCACAACCAGGATACCACGCGCAATACCGATGATAACAGCGGCATACACGAAGTCCGACATACCTTTCACGAACTCTTCAGCCATTTCCTTTTCGCCAAGGCCGCCCACAATACCAGACAGAAGGCCAATAGCCAGGAACACCATGCTGATTTCGTCCATGTACCAGCCCTTGGTAACAAGGCCCCATACAATAACGCCCATACCAACAGCAAATACAATAAGAACCAGTTTCTGGCGAAGCGTGAAGGGCATATCCGCATTCACGCCTTCCACGGCAAACTCTTCACGTTTTGCGAAATCGTCCTGATAAGTAATAGAGCTCTGCGGGTTCTTTTTCACCTTGCGGGCATACATCATAACCCAGGCAATGCCGATAATGGTGAATACTGCATACTGAATGAAGCGGAACCACAGCTGGGGGTTGCCCTGAATGCCAGCAACGCCCTGCGCAATCAGCACGTTGAAGGGGTTCACCGTAGAACCGATATAACCCATCTGAGGTCCAAGGAAACATACCATGAATGCCGTCATGGAGTCATATCCCAAGCTCATGATGATGGGCAGGAAAATCGCATAAAACGGAAGCGCTTCTTCCGACATACCGAAGGATGTACCACCAATGCTGAACAGCACCATCACATCGGGAATCAGAAGGATATCCTTTCCTTTCAGCTTCTTGATAACACGGCTCATGCCCGCATTGATTGCATTGGTTTTGGTAAGGATGGCAAAGGAGCCACCAATCAGCAGAACAAACGCAACTACATCGCTGGCGCCCTGAATGCCGCGGGTGGGTGCCATCAAAATTGCGCCAAGGCCCTGACGAAGATCATTGCCCTCTTCATCTATTTTGGGCACTTCCTGATACGTACCTGCCACGGCCACTTCACGTGTGCCGGCCGCCGTTTCCATTTCCGTTCTCTCGAACTGGCCGGAAGGAACGATCCATGTCAGAATCGCGAACAGGATAATCAGCAAAAACGCGATCGTATAGACATGGGGCAGCTCAAATTTTTTCTTCTTTTTCAGCATGAGATACCCTCCTTAAAAGGTTTGCCCTCGAAAGGGCCATAATGCGACGTTCTGGGTCGTATTATAACGTCATATATAGAATAAGACCTCCTCTAGTTTTCGTCAACCCCAAAGGCAATTTTTCAGTGTTTGTTATAAATATTGTGTTCGTTTTTTGACGTTTTGCAAAAATCTCTTTTTAATATGTTTTATTTCTGCAGAAAGCGTTTGCATGCTCTCTTACTTGTATCCTCCCCTATGTATCGCTACAAAGGGCTGGCTTATTACCATAAAAGCCCCGCCCTCCATGCAGAAAACCAAGCTTTCTGCACGAAGGGCGGGGCCAACTGTGTTTATTTCCGCATTTTACTTGCGGGCATACTCCTGCTCACAATACAGGCAGCGGTACTGCGCCTTCTCCGGGTTGGTCAGGCAGAACACCTGATCCAGTTCCTGCTCTACGCTGGTAATGCAGCGGGGATTCTTGCACTTCACTACATTAGTCACACGCTCAGGCAGTTTCATCTGCTTTTTCTCAATGATCTGGCCGCCATCGATAATATTCACGGTGATGTGCGGATCAATAAAGCCCAATACATCCAAATCGATATCGATGCGATCTTCAATTTTAATAATGTCCTTGCGCTCAGTTTTCTTAGAACGTGCATTTTTGATGATAGCCACGCTGCAATCCAGTTTATCCAGCTCCAGAACGCGATAGATCTCCATGCTTTTTCCGGCCTGAATATGGTCGATCACAAGGCCTTTTTCCAAACTGTCGATATTCAGCATCTCACTCTACCTCCAGCATCTTCATGATAAGGGCCATGCGCACAAATTTGCCGCACCGGGCCTGACGGAAATACGCTGCACGGGGGTCGCTATCCACTTCGGTGGAAATCTCGTTCACACGGGGCAACGGGTGCATCACGATCATATCAGATTTAGCCATCGTCATTTTTTCTGCATCCAGGATATAGCTGTCGCGCAGGCGGATATAGTCTTCTTCGTTGAAGAAGCGTTCCCGCTGTACACGTGTCATATAGAGAATATCCATGGCGCCGATGGCATCTTCCAGGCGCTCCACCTCTTCAAAGTCAAAGCCGCCGTTTACGAGGTCATCGCGGATATAATCGGGAACCTGCAACTCTTTCGGGCTGACCAGGATAAATTTGATATTCTGATAGCGCATCATAGCGCGGATCAGAGAGTGCACTGTGCGGCCAAATTTCAAGTCGCCGCAAAGGCCCACGGTCAAATTGTCCAGCCGGCCTTTCTCACGGTGAATGGTAAGCAGGTCCGTCAGGGTCTGGGTGGGGTGCTGATGGCCGCCATCGCCGGCGTTGATCAGCGGGCATTCCACCTTGGAGGCCGCAACAGTAGCAGCACCTTCCTTGGGATGACGCATGGCAATGATGTCAGCATAGCACTCTACCGTACGCACGGTATCGGCTACGCTTTCGCCTTTAGCGGCACTGGAGGAATTAGCCGAAGAAAAACCCAGCACCTTGCCGCCTAAACTAAGCATTGCTGCTTCAAAGCTCAAACGGGTTCGGGTACTGGGTTCAAAAAACAGTGTCGCAAGGATCTTGCCATCACATTTGTGGGCAAATGCAGAAGGATTTTCCATAATTCTGTCTGCCAAAGCGATGATTTCATCGATCTCGCCGGTAGAAAGGTCAAGCGGGCTGATCAATTTTTTCACTGGTTTAGCCTCCTTTTGTATTGCGCGGGAAGACCCCGCAGTTCTTTATCGTGTAATATCATACAGGCTTGTTCATCAACTTGCAAGATGAAATTTTACTTTTTGGCACTTTTGCGCGAAACGTGCAAAAAAAGTAAGAAAAGGGCCTTTGTTTTTGGTGCCGTTTTTACCATTCCTGTATATTTATCTGTTTCCATGTTGCCTGCCTTGACTTTGCCTGAACGGTTCCGTATAATGGCAAAAACACAAACATACACGCAACAACGCACCTGTGTAAAAATACAAAGAGAAAGGATGTTTGTATCATGGCTATGCGCCTCTCGGGCACCACCCCAAGGCAGGACGGTTTTTTCATGCCGGCAGAGTTTTCACCCATTCAGCAGGTTTGGATGTTGTGGCCCGAACGAACCGATAACTGGCGCGATGGCGCCAAACCTGCGCAAGCTGCCTATGTACGTGTTGCCAAGGCAGTGGCACAGTTTGCCCCGGTGACCATGGGCGTCTCTTGTGCTCAATATGAAAACTGCCGTGCAAAACTTCCCAGCGATGTGCGGGTCGTGGAACTTTCCAGCAATGATGCGTGGGTTCGTGACAGCGGCCCTACCTTTTTAAAAAACGCAGCAGGCGAAACGCGTGCGGTAGATTGGGAATTCAACGCCTGGGGCGGGTTATATGACGGCGCTTATTTCCCATGGGATAAAGATGCTGCTCTGGCACGCAAGATATGTGAGATTGAACGGGTGGATTCCTACCGGCCGAACGGTTTTGTGCTGGAGGGAGGTTCTTTCCATGTGGATGGCGAAGGCACTGTGCTGACAACAGAAATGTGCCTGTTGAGCCCGGGGCGCAACCCAAAACTGAGCAAAGCCGAAATCGAACACATGTTGTGTGAATATCTTGGTGCGCAGAAAGTGCTGTGGCTAAAAGATGGTATCGACCCAGACGAAACCAATGGCCACGTAGATGATGTTGCCTGCTTTGTGCGCCCCGGAGAAGTCGCCTGTATCTGGACGGAAGACCCTCATCATCCTTTTTACCGGGTGGCACAGGAAAGTTATGCCGCACTTTGTGCCATGACAGATGCCAAAGGCCGCCGGTTGACAGTACATAAAATCTGCTTACCGAAAATACCTGTTCGTATTGGGAAAGATTTTGACATTGATGTAGCCGAAGGTTCCTTTCCGCGGGAAGAAGGCGAGGTTTGTCCGGCATCTTATCTAAACTTTCTTATTGTGAACAACGGTGTCATTGTGCCGCAATTCGGAGACGAGCATGACGCGCTGGCGCTGGAACAGCTGGCCGCCATATTTCCGGACAAAAAAGTGATTGGCGTAGACACTCTGGAAATCGTATACGGTG
>CAMBHV010000001.1 GCA_945867255.1 uncultured Clostridia bacterium | reverse complement strand
TTTTCACATGGATGACGCATGTAACTACAAGCGAAGAAGTGCTCGCCGTGTCTGATAATCGGGAAGAATATTCGCTACTACCGCCCAAAATGCGGGGGAATGATCACAGTGCACAAAATGAGCATATTCATGCACAATCACATACTCTACCGCTGCCATGGGCCTTTCCGCTAAGCGAAGGTTTAGCGTGATTTGATGTTTGGCCGGCGTACACACGCCCCATCGCGTTTTCATCAGGCGAACTTTCAGAATTGGCCGACGCCCCCCTAGAATGGTGGCAAAAAGAGGAAAGATTTGATCGCTGACCGCCTCAAACAAATCCAAAGCCTGCGCGGGCGTTACGGTACACGGCAGGGCATCTGCTGCCCGCTGCCTGGCTGCCCGCTGTTTTGCCCGATCAATCCAAGATGCCCGGGAAAGTACAAAGGCATCTACCTGCGCAAGGGTGACTCTGCGTGGCGCACTGACATGTGTATGGCCGTCCGGGCCAATACGGAGGTTGATGTTTTTTACTTTTTTATATGTAAGGAAATAGACGATGCCTGGTGCGGGCTCTCTGCGCAGCGGCTGCAAGGGGGCATGCCTCCTTTCGATGGGGGACGAGCTCAGTTCATTATTATAAACAAATAGTTCGGCCTTGGCAAATCTGATAAAAAAAACAAAAAAAGCCCGTCGCCTTTGTGCTTGACCGGCACAATATCTAGTGCTAATATAGTATACGCATTCAAGATTTTGCGAGGAACGGCGAAACTCTTTGCGGCGTGCGTGCCGGGCGGTCAGGCCTTGGCAGCATGCCGTTTATGCGGTGAGCGGCTTCGTGTGAACTGGAGGAGAAATTCAGATGATCAAAAGCATTATGAAGCGGGACGGGCGCGTGGTGTTGTACGATGAAAGCAAGATCGCATCCGCCATTTTGAAAGCGCTGGAGGCCGCCCGCGAGGGAGATGCTTCCGTAGCCGCTCGGGTAGCAAATAATGTAGAAAAGCGCTTGGAAGAGCTTTGCGGGGAAGAGACGCCGAAGATTGAACAGATTCAGGACACAGTGGAGCAAGAACTGATGCGCGCTGGATGCGAGGAGGCTGCGAAACAGTATATCCTGTACCGTGCCGAGCGTACGCGTATCCGCGAAGCCAAAACAAGCCTGATGAAATCCATCGATGAAATCACCAATGTGGATGCCCGGCTCAGCGATATGAAGCGTGACAATGCCAATATCGACGGCAACACGGCCATGGGCTCCATGTTGCAGATTGGTACCGCGGGTGCAAAAGCCTATAATGCAGCGTATCTCCTTACGCCTGCACAGGCCAAGGCCTATGCAGAAGGCGATATCCATATCCACGACTTCGATTTTTATGCCCTTACCACTACTTGTTGCCAAATCGATTTGCTGAAACTGTTCCATGGCGGTTTTTCCACCGGGCACGGTTATCTGCGTGAGCCGCAGAGTATCGCCAGCTATGCGGCATTGGCCGCCATTGCCATCCAGTCCAACCAGAACGATCAGCATGGTGGTCAAAGCGCGCCGAACTTCGATTACGCCATGGCGGAGGGCGTTGGCAAAACGTTCCGTAAACAGTACCGTGCCAAATTGCGCGAGGCACTGGAAGATATTTTGGACACAGACGATGAAACGGCTCTGGTAGAACAGGCCATTGCAGCGGGCAAAGAGGCCGCAGGGGATGACGATGTGCGCCTGGAAACACATGCCGCCACATTTGACGCAGCGGCGGCCGGCGCCATTGCGGCGACTGGACGGCTGAGCGCCGAAAAAGCGGCCCATCTTGTGGCACATGCGCGCCGTCGGGCCACGGCAAAAACAGACCGTGAGACCTATCAGGCGATGGAAGGCTTTGTGCACAACCTGAACACCATGCATTCGCGCGCTGGCGCACAGACGCCTTTTTCTTCCATCAACTATGGCACAGATACCTCCCCCGAGGGCCGCATGGCAATCCGCAATATCCTGTTGGCGGAAGATGCAGGCCTGGGCCATGGTGAAACTCCCATTTTCCCCATTCATATCTTCAAAGTCAAAGAGGGCGTTAACTACAACCCGGGCGACCCGAACTACGATTTGTTTGAACTTTCCTGCAAGGTGTCGGCAAAGCGTCTGTTCCCGAACTATGTGTTCCTGGACAGTCCGTTTAACCTGCAGTATTACAAACCCGGCCATCCGGAGACGGAGGTTGCTACCATGGGCTGCCGTACGCGTGTGATGGGCAATGTGTACGACCCCGAACGCCAGATTGCCTATTCCCGCGGAAACCTTTCTTTTACTTCCATCAATATGCCACGTCTTGCCATTGAGAGCCATGGTGACGAAGCCCTGTTCTATAAAAAGCTGGACGATATGATGGAGCTGGTGGCCCAGCAGCTTTTGGATCGCTTTGAGATTCAGGCGTCCAAACGGGTTTACAATTATCCGTTCCTGATGGGGCAGGGCGTTTGGCTGGATTCCGATAAATTGGGGCCCAATGATGAAGTGCGTGAAGTGCTGAAGCACGGCACACTGTCTATTGGTTTTATTGGTTTGGCAGAAACGTTGACAGCACTATATGGGCATCATCATGGCGAAAGCGATGAGATGCAGCAGAAAGGGCTTGCCATCGTGCGCCATATGCGCGAGTTCTGCGATGCGAAGAGCCAGGCCATGCATATGAACTTTACGTTGCTGGCAACGCCGGCAGAGGGCCTGAGTGGCCGGTTCATCCGCATGGACAAAAAACGTTACGGCATTATCCCGGGCGTGACCGACCGCGAATATTATACAAACTCGTTCCACATTCCGGTGTGGTTCCCCATTTCGGCTTATGACAAAATTTATAAAGAAGCACCGTATCATGCGCTGACAAATGCGGGGCATATCAGTTATGTGGAACTGGATGGTGACACCGCTAACAATGTGGAAGCTTTTGAATCCGTAGTACGTTGCATGCATGACGCAGGTGTGGGTTATGGCTCCATTAACCACCCGGTAGATCGCGACCCTGTGTGTGGCTACGTGGGTGTAATCGGGGAAGTTTGCCCTCGTTGTGGGCGCCGGGAAGGCGAAGCCCTTTCCAAAGAGCGCATTGACGAGTTGCGCAAGCGTTATCCGGAAATCACTACGTTTTGCGGATGTGAATAAAATTTTGAAACCTATTGAAATATGATATAAATTGATATATTATATCAATAGAGAGATGCGTTATAACAGATTTCAGGAAGGAGCATGCAGGATGATTCAGACCAATGTAGAAGCAAAATACGGAAAAGATGTAAAGTTTGAGCGCATTCGCCGTATCACCGGTTATCTGGTTGGTACAATGGATAAATGGAACGATGCAAAGAAAGCAGAAGAACATGACCGTGTGAAACACGGCCTCACCCACTGATATGGCGCAAATGGTGAATATTGCGGGTGTCATGGCTGATTCCATTGTAGACGGCCCTGGCATCCGCGTTGCCATCTTTGTACAGGGGTGCTGCCATCATTGCGAGGGATGTCATAATCCTGAGAGTTGGGCGTTCGGCGCGGGTACGGATATGACGGTAGAACAGTTATTTGCCATGGTGAAGGCGAATCCCTTGTGCCGAGGGGTTACATTCTCAGGTGGCGAGCCCTTTTGCCAGGCAGGTGCGCTTGTTCCTTTGGCAAAGAAGCTGAAGGCGGCCGGTTATGAGCTGGCAAGTTATTCCGGCTATACGTTTGAGCAGCTTGTTTCCGGTACGCCGGAGCAGAAAGAATTGCTTGCCCTTCTGGATGTATTGGTGGATGGCCCATTCATCCTGGCCCAGAGAAATCTGGACCTTTTGTTCCGCGGCTCAGAGAATCAGCGCATCCTGAACGTACCGTTAAGTCTTTCCGAGGGAAAAGCTGTGTGGTGTACAGCTCCCCGCTGGGTAGGCGAGCCAAGGCGCTGAGAAGGAAAGTTAAGAGAAACAACGGGCACTGCCGCATGAATGCGTCTGTGCCCGTTTTTATATGGAGAGAATGGTGTACAATGATGCAATATAAACTTCAACAGGGTGGTCCTGAGCTTGCTGCACTTCCCATATAATGTGTTTTTTGATATAATAACCAGTACTGTGCCGCCTTCGGGCGAAAACGGGAAAATAAGGAGTTGTTAGTTTGCGTTCCCTCATCCGGCCGAAACAGTGTGCCATGGCGCTGCTAGGTAGTGGGATTTTGGCATTTGGCCTGTATCATGTCCATTCCCTTAGTGGTGTCACGGAAGGCGGCGTGCTGGGCATGACGCTGCTTTTGTATCACTGGTTTGGCGTTTCTCCGGCCGTGTCTGGTTTTGTGATGAATGCGGCATGCTATGCACTGGGCTGGCGGCTATTGGGCAAAAGCTTTATTGCCTGTTCTATTGTGGCGGGTGGTGGCTTTTCCGTGTTTTATGCCTTGGCAGAGCAGTTTCCCCCTTTATGGCCCAACCTTGCGCAGCATCCGTTGCTGGCTGCACTTGCAGGCGCCTGCTTTGTAGGCGTGGGGGTGGGGTTGGCAGTTCGTGCCGGGGGCGCACCGGGTGGAGACGATGCTTTGGCCATGAGCATCTGCAAGCTGACAAAATGGAATATCCAGTGGGCATATCTGGCAAGCGATCTTGTCGTGTTGGCATTGTCGGCCACATATATCCCACTTTCCAAACTGGGTTATTCGCTGTTGACAGTGCTTTTGAGCGGCCAGCTGATTGGCCTTGTGCAGCGGGCGGGAACCCGTAATACCCTACAAAAGGATGGTTGAATTATGCGTATGCGTTTTAAGCCCTATGCAGGACCAGAGCTGGCGGCCTGCCCGTTCTGTGTGGATGAACCTATGCTGTGCCGCGGGAAATGGAAAGAACAATTTGCCCGGCCGGCTCAGCCTTTAATGCTGGAGTTGGGCTGTGGAAAAGGAAAATTTCTGGCCCAGATGGCGGCGGCGCATCCGGAAAATAATTATATCGGAATCGACATCACTCCGAAGGTGTTGATTCTCACAAAAAGAAACATCGATCGTGCTTATGCTGCGGCTGGCAGAGAAGTAGACAATGTTCGTATTCTGACCCATGATATTGAGCGCATTCGGGGTATGATGAGTGCGCAAGATTGCGTAAGCCGTATCTACATCAATTTTTGTAATCCATGGAACAGGAAGAAAGGCCACAAAAAGCATCGCTTGACGCATTCGCGCCAGCTGGAGCAATACAGGGACTTTCTTGTGGATGGCGGTGAAGTGTGGTTTAAATGCGATGATGAAGGCCTGTTTGAGGATTCTGTGGCCTATTTTCAGGAGATGGGCTTTGAAATCACCTGGCTGACACGAGATTTGCATGCAGAGGAGCCAGAATGGAATATCCGCACGGAACATGAGGCCATGTTTACTGAGATGGGCATTCCTATCAAGGCGCTGATCGCCAGAAAATTACCCGGTGAATACGCCGCCCCTAAAAAGAAAAAGATACAGCAGGAGACAGAATAAAAATGTGCCATGCGACCGGTTTCTGGGCGCATGGCACATTTTATAACCGAGAAGTTTAGCTTTCGAAATCGCAACACACACGCTGAGCAATCACACTGTGCACATATTCTTTGACCGACAAATGTGCAGGATGATTTTGATAAATTTCCAAAGCTTCACGGCTTTCCAGCGTGCACACAAGGCACACATCAAACCCATGAAATCCAAGGCCCACTTTTGCGCTGATAAGCCCGGGCACAACGCCAACCAAAGATTCCAAGCGTTGTTTCATTTCGCTGCCCTGTACGGCCTTCTGTGTGCTGTCTTTTAAATTCCAGAATACGATATGTGTTACCATGTGATTCATTCTCCTTTTTTATGCGTTTTATGCGGCGGTTCTACTTTCAAATGGCCAAGGCCCATGTCTTCACGCAACACAACACCAGGGGCAATGGCGTTTTTTCCATATTTTTTTCGAATGACATCGAGGCTTTTTTCTAAATTTTCCCGTCGCCCATCCCGCCTTTGCGCATCCGGCTCAAATAAGGAAAGCTGAGTGGCTGCACAGTGAGAAACATTGAGCGCAGTGACGGTGAGCATGCGAATGGGGCAGGGAAAGCGCCAGTTTTGTTTCAACAGGGCCACAGCCTGCTGTGCAATATCCCGTGCGAGGTGCGTGGGAGAAGAGAGCTGTGCCTGCCGTGTGATCGTATGGAAGTTTGAGTCCTTCACTGTGATCTGCACTGCGCCTGCATACAGTTCATGCGCGCGCAAGCGGCTGGCAACCTCGTCAGAAAGAGCTGCAAGCCCCGCTTGGGCATCGGCCAGGCAGGTAAGGTCTCTCGGAAAGGTAAGGCCGTTGCCTACACTTTTTATTTCACGAACTTCATACATGCTGCGAACGGGGCTGCCAGTCTGTCCCAGAGCGAAGCCCTGCAGTTCCGTACCCAGTTTTCCCAGTGCGTCCTGCAGAGCCTGCGGGCTGGCTGCAGCCAGCTGGCCGATGGTAGAGATGCCAAGTCTGGACAGTGTACTCTGTGCAGACTGCCCTACATACAACAGTGCGCTTACAGGTAAAGGCCATACGAGCTGGCGATAGTTCTGAGGGGAGAATTCTGTTACCGCATCTGGTTTCTTATAATCGGAACCAAGCTTGGCAAGAGCTTTGGTAAAACTGACGCCTACCGAAATGGTAAGCCCTGTTTCCGCTTTTACCTCGCGGCGGATACGGTGTGCCACTGCCACGGGCGAAGGGCCAAACAAGTGCCATGAGTCCGTTACATCCAGCCAGCTCTCATCAATCCCGAAAGGTTCCACGAACTCGGTATATCGGGCGTAAATGGCATTTATACGTTTGGAATATTCACGATATTTTTCGTGGTGTGGTGCCAGAAGTGTCAGCTGAGGGCACTTGCGCATGGCACTGGTGACCGTTTCGGCTGTTTGAATACCGAATTTTTTCGCGGCTTCATTTTTTGCCAGAATGATCCCGTGCCGATGTTGCGGGTCCCCGCACACAGCAACCGGTACAGGTTTTAATTCCGGATGGCTAAGAAGTTCCACAGAGGCATAAAAGCTGTTGCAGTCACAATGGAATATTACGCGTGATTGTGCCATGCAAAGCGCCCCCTTCTATTTTATTATACCATACCACATTGATACAGCAAGGCGTATGCAAAAGGGCGGATATTGCGGTTGGTTTGCGAACGGGAATAGGGCGGCGGCAGTTGACGAAGTTGCATCAGGTGCGGTAAAATAAACTATTCGGAGTTTATCAGCGGGCTATTGCCCAATAGGTGTTTCGCAGTATGCCGGCAGGGCGCACTGGGAATTTTTCGTGCACAGAAAGGAAGTGCCAAATATGGATAAGAACCTTACCAAACTAATGCAGGATATTGCTGTGACCGCCGCCAATGCGGCCGATTCGGCACGCAGTGCCATGGAGACAGCAGGAAAAGCTGCTATGGAAAAGTATGACGAGGTGAAAACGCTGCGTGAGCTAAACCGGGCCCGTGCACTGCAGGAGGAGATTTATGCGGATCTGGGCCGTATGCTGTATGCCATGCATATGGGAGCTGCCGGAGAGCATATCACTACGGAAGAGGGCGAAAAAACGCCCCAACAGATGATAGACTCTCTCCTGGTGAAAGCAGAACAGGCGCAGCAGCGCATCGATATGCTTTCTCAAAAGTTGCGGGAAGAACGGCAAGAAACGATTTGTCCGCGCTGTGGGCATCACTGCGCAGCGGCAGATGCGTTCTGCCCTGCCTGCGGCACAAAACTTTCTGGCGTGGAGTAAGTGTATGGAATTTAGCCTGTATGAGATTTTCTGGTATTTCGTGCTCTATTCCCTTTTGGGATGGGTAACAGAAGTGTGTTTTTGCTCCATCAAGACCGGCGGCTTTGTAAACAGAGGCTTTCTAAATGGGCCTGTGTGCCCTATTTATGGCTTTGGAATGGTGGCGGTGTTGGTTTTCCTGTGGCCTCTGCGCCATCATCTGGCAGGGTTGTATGTGGGCGCGGTAGTACTTACCAGCACACTGGAACTGGCAACAGGCTGGGCACTAAAAAAGCTGTTTCATACCTCTTGGTGGGATTATTCCAACATGCGCTTTAACCTGGGTGGGTATATTTGCCTTCGCTTTAGCCTGATTTGGGGTGTGGGCGCCACATTAGTAGTGAAGCTTATACATCCGGCAATAGCCGCACTGGTAGCGGTAGTGCCGCATACAGCGGGTGTGGTATTGGCGGTGCCCGTTGTGATTCTGTTTGTGTGCGACCTTGTGATCACGGTGTTGGGGATTGCTCATATGAACCAGGATATTGGCCGTATTGATGATATCGTGCGTGCTATGCGCGCGGGTTCCGATATGTTGGCAGAGAATATTGGGGATACCGCACTGGCGGTGGACAGAAAGGTTACCGACGCCAAACCAGCGGCCGCTGCAAGGCTTGACATTGCCCGTGCCGAGCTGATGGATAAACGTCGCCGGGTAGCGATTCGACTGATGAAAGCGTTCCCGCACATGCATAGCACACGCTATGCGGAAGGGTTTGAACGCATCCGTCAGTGGGTAGAAGAAGAAAAGAAAAAACGTGTGGCTGGCAAATTAGGCCCGCAACACAAGTGAGGAGAGAGGATCATGAACAAGGCGCCTTTGAAAGGCATGCGGGATTTTCTTCCCGAGGAGATGCGTGTGCGTGATTATGTGCAGGCAAAAATTTTGCAGGTGTATCGTGCAAGTGGATTCGAGCGTATTTCCACACCGATTTTGGAAGATATGGAAAATTTGGATAAATCGGATGGTGGCGATAACCTGAACCTGATCTTCAAAGTTTTAAAACGTGGAGAAAAACTGGAAAAGGCGCTTGCTTCCGGAGAGGAAAATGCACTTTCCGATATGGGTTTGCGGTACGATTTGACGTTGCCGCTTTCCCGATATTATGCGGCAAACAAGGAAAAACTGCCGGTTCCGTTTAAGGTGATCCAGACAGACCGGGTATATCGTGCCGAACGTCCTCAGAAGGGCCGTATGCGCGAATTTGTACAATGTGACATCGATATCCTTGGCGATGAAAGCCTGAATGCGGAAGTGGAACTGATCGATGTGACGGCACGTGCGTTGATGGCCATTGGCTTTTCCAATTTTACGGTGAATGTAAACGACAGGCGCCTTCTGCGAGGCATGTTGCAAGGGCTTGGATTCCAGCAGGAAACACTGGATTCCGTATGTATCACATTCGACAAGCTGGATAAAGTGGGCCCCGTTGGTGTAGCAGCAGAATTGCGCGAAAAAGGTTTTGCCGAACAGGCGGTAGCGGCACTGGAGGCATTCCTGGCGAAAGGTGCATTTGGGCTGGATGAAGTGGCAGCGTTGTGCGAAGATAAGACACTTTCAGAAAATGTGAGATATGTGTTGAACACGGCGCGCACTGTGGCAGATGGGGCGTATGCAGTGGAGTATAATCCCTCTCTGGTGCGTGGGCAGGGATATTACACCGGCATGGTGTTTGAGGTGACCTGTGCCCAGTTTGCCGGCGCAGTGGCTGGCGGTGGCCGATATGATGATATGGTTGGCAAATTCTTGGGCCAGAAGGTGCCGGCGGTAGGGTTCTCCATCGGGTTTGAACGCATTTGTTCCATTTTGTTGGAACAGGGGTATGCTGTGCCACAGGCGGCCAAACGTTTGGCGTTGCTATATGGGCCTCAGGAGAATTTTGCAGATGTTCTGCAAAAAGCTGCCGCACTGCGTAAACAGGGAGAATATGAGGTGACAGTACAGGCGGCGGCCAAAAAACTGGGTAAACAATATGAGAGACTTGAGCAACGGGGATTTTCGGCTGTGTGCTTGAGCGAAAAATATCCGGAACTGAAATTCTTTGATTGAGGGGACCATTTCTATAAATAAAAACAGGCGCTGCACGCACGGCTTTGCGTACAGCGCCTGTTTTTCTATGAGGAAGATTTCGCACTTGGCGAAAGATGGCTGACGGTTAGAATATTACCATGGAGATGGAAAGAATAACGACGTGAACCACCAGCATGGCCAGCAATACTTTCCAGATATACTTGACCCAGGTGGCAAATTCAATGCGGGAAATCGAAATGCCGCCCATCAGAACACCACTGGTAGGGGTAATGCCGTTGATCAAAGCGCACGCGCCGCTCAACACACACACCATTACTTCAGGGGCAAGGCCAAGGCCTTCCGTCAGAGGCCCCATGATAGGCATGGACACAGTGGCCAGTCCGGAAGAAGAGGGAATCAGGAAGGACAGAAGCAGGTATACCAGATATGCAAGTCCTGTAAACAGGACGGAGGATGTTCCGGCAAGTGCCTGAGAAGCCTTTTCCAGAATGTACATATCCAGCCCGGTGGTGCTCATGATGAAAGAGATACCGCGGGAGACCGCAATCACAAGGGAAACACTGATCAGATCGCCAGCGCCGGACAGAAAGGAGCCCACGATATCGCGTTCTTTCAGGCCATATACAAGCCCGATGACGATTGCCATAACCAGGAACCATGCAGTCAGATCACCAAAATACCAGTCTCCAAGGTTATTGCCGGTGAGAAGGCTGGTGTGATCAAACAGGTGAATTCCAAACGAGCCCCATGGGATCATACCTACAATCATTACAACGAAGGAAAGCGCAAACAGCACCATAACAACTTTCTGGCGCGTGGTAAAGTTTACGTTTGCATCCGGTGCTTTTTCTCCGCCGAATTCTTCTTCCACGGCTTTCCATTCTTCGGCGGTAAGAAGAGAGGCCGATTTATTGGCTTTCACTTTCTTGGCATAATGCATGACATAAGCGGCGCCAATCGCATAGCAGGCCAGCCAGGAGATTGCACCCACAATAATGATAACAGTCTGATTAATGGTGATGCCGGATGTTTTTAAGGCATCTACACTGGCAGAGACAACGAACGGGTTTACCGTAGAACCAAGAACACCAGCGGTAGAACCAAGAAGAATGGTAGAAGCAGCAGTAAGGGCGTCAAAACCGGCTGCCACCATCGTAGCCGTTACCAGGGCATAGAAGGCGATTGTTTCCTCTGCCATCCCATAAGTAGTGCCGCCCAGGCTGATTAAAAACATCAAAATGGGAATCATCCAGATCTCTTTGCCATTTAATTTTTTTACGACCGTAGTGATTGCGGCGTTCAGCGCGCCGGTTTTCATCACAACACCCAGAAAACCACCCAGCACTAGAACAAACAGCGAAACACCCAGTGCGCTGGAAAAACCGTTGATGGGGGCCATAATCACATCAGATACCGTTGCAGGGGTGATGGCTGGAATGAATCGGGTGATAATTGCAACCACGATAGTGAGAAGGATCAATACCGTGAATGCGGTTGGCATGCGAAATTGTTTTTTCTGCTTTTCCACAACAAATAACTCCTTTCAATCGTTCGAGATACCCTGTCATCCTATTTTTTCGGCCTGGGAAAGACCGGAAATACTTGGTTGAAATGTTGGAATGCAACAAAAATGCGTGTTATATTTTATGAAACAATGTAGTTGACAGAAGCAAAAATATTTTGTAGAATCAATTCATAGAATTCATTCGACGAATGAATTCTATCATGTGGCTTCGAAAAAAACAACCCTTTTTCAGAAAAAAGTTTTTGTCAAAAAGCACAAATTTTTTCATTATAAAACTGGCAAGGAGGCAAATTTGAAATGAAAGAACTGTTACAGCGTGCAAAGGAATTGCAACCGGAATTGGTGGAAAACCGCCGGTGGTTGCATCAGCATGCAGAAGTGGGCTTTGAGTTGACAGAGACATGTGCCTTTGTAGAAGAAAAGTTGAAGGCAATGGGGTATGAGCCGCAGCGCATGAGCAAGGCCGGCATTGTGGCCACAGTGGGCAAGCCGGGCGGAAAGACCATTTTGCTGCGTGCCGACATGGATGCTCTCCCTATGAAGGAGGAATCCGGCCTGGAGTTTGCAGCTAAGGGCGATGCAGCCCATACCTGTGGGCATGATACACATACAGCCATGCTCCTTTGTGCGGCCAAAATGCTGAAAGAACACGAGGCGGAACTGAACGGCTGCGTGAAACTGATGTTCCAACCGGACGAAGAAGGAACGAATCCGCTTGGTTTTTCCGGTAGCCAGGCGATGTTGAAAGACGGTGTGTTGGAAAACCCACATGTAGATGCGGCTGTTTCCATGCACATCATGTCGCAAAGCCCGTATTCAGCCGGCACTATTTATACACGTTGCGGCCCGATGATGTCTTCGTGTGATACCATTACGATCACTGTGCTGGGCAAAGGTACCCATGGCAGTATGCCGCAGGCAGGTGTGGATGCGCTGAACGTGGGTGTACATATTTATTCTGCCCTGCAGAACCTGACATCGCGCGAACTGGCGCCAGAAGAACAGGGCGTCCTTACCATTGGTAGTTTCAATGGAGGCGAAGCGGCCAATGTGCTGCCCGAGAAGGTATGTCTTGTAGGCACTATGCGTACGACAGTGGAAGCAACACGCACCCGTTTTAAGGAACGGATCAAAGAGATCTGTGAAGGAATGGGAAAAGCTTTTGGGGCAAAAGTGGACGTTGTGTTTACACAAGGCATCCCCAGTGTATATAACGAGCCTGCACTGACCAAGGATATTATGGAATACACACAAACTTTGCTCGGAGAAGATGTGCCGGAGATGCCTGCGCCGTTCTCGGGTTCGGATGATTTGAGCGAAATCTCTCAGGTGGTGCCTACTTGTTATCTGATCATCTCTGGCGGCACGGCAGCAGAAGGATACGGGTACCCTCAGCACAACCCGCGCGTGCGCTTTGATGAAACTGTTCTGTATAAGGGTGCGGCCGTATTTGCCAACACAGCAATCGAATGGCTGCGGGCTAACAGCTGAACCATAGGCAGAAATATGAAAGAATAAACACCGGCGCCGCTATTAAGCGGCCCCGGTGTTTATATTGAGAAAGGCTGTCGTGCCTGTTATAATATAATGGATTATCATGTTTGAATCGGTTTGCAGGAAGCCTTGAGGGGGACTAGAGCCATGGAGAAAAAGGTTACAAAACGCACCTTACAAGCCAGGCAGACAAAAGAAAAAATATACAGGTGCAGTGTAAATTTATTTCGCGAACAGGGGTTTGAGACAGTAACTGTAGAACAGTTGGCAAAAGCTGCCGGAGTGGGGATTGGTACATTTTATCACTACTATCCTTCCAAGATGGCGCTGTATACCGAGATGTTTATCAACGCAGAAGACTATTTTGAAGAATTTGAAGAAGAGCAATCGCTTCAGGGAAACCCTTATGATGTTCTGCAGGCATATTTTCAGAAGTACGTGATGCTAAATATTGCCCCCGGGCAGGAATTTGCAAGGATGTTGACGACCCCGGAAGGCAGGGCCTTTTTAAATGGGAACCGAAAATTTGAAAAAAAGCTGGAAAACCTTTTGGAACACTACCAGAAAAGTGGGCAGATCAACCAGCAGCACACTGCGGAAGAATGGTGTGATTATTTGTTTATTTGCGCGCGTGGTGTATTGTTTGACTGGTCTATTCATGGCAATCCGGAATACGATGTAAAACAGAAAATGCAGTTTGTGATGGAAGGTGCCTTGCAGGCGATGCTGTAAGAAACTCAAACTTTGAAAAACCCTCTGTGAACTTGCCTGCCGGCGTGTTCGCAGAGGGTTTTCTTTATGCCAGTTCTTTTTTTACAAGCTGCGCCAAATCTTGTGCAATGGCGGCGATCTCTTCCTCATTTTCACCTTCCACCATCACACGTACCAGCGGTTCTGTGCCGGATACCCGTACCAGCACGCGCCCGCGGCTGCCAAGGGTGTCTTTTGCCGCGGCACAGGCCGTTTTGATGGCGTCATTGTTGTAGAACTGCAATTTGCCTTCTTTTGATACCGTTACATTTACCATTACTTGCGGCATCCGGCGCATCACACGTGCCAATTCGCTCAGCGGTTTTCCACCCCGTTTCATCAGGCACAGCAGCTGAATGGCGGTGAGTTGGCCGTCACCGGTGGTGGCGAAATCGCGGAAGATCACATGGCCGGATTGTTCTCCCCCAAGCACATAACCTTCCAGCTCCATTTCTTCCAACACATAACGGTCGCCTACTTTTGTGGCGGCAAATTTCAGGCCGTTTTCTTCACAAAAACGTGCAAAACCCATGTTGGTAAGCACAGTGCCTACGATGGTATCACGGCGCAGCTTGCCGCGGCTTGCAAGATCCAACCCACAGATGGCCATGATGAAATCACCATCTACCACTTCTCCTGTCTCATCTACGAACAGGCAGCGGTCTGCATCGCCATCGAATGCGACGCCAGCCACAACATCAGGGTGCTGCCGTACATATTCCTGCAGGGCTTCCATATGTGTGGAACCGCAGTTTGTGTTAATGTTCACGCCGTCCGGCGTGTCGCTCAGGATGACGGCATCGGCGCGCAATTCTTCAAACAACATGCGCGCTGTGGCACTGGCAGAACCGTTTGCGCAGTCCACTGCAATCTTCATACCGTCCAGCGAATAGGGCACTGTGGATTTCAAATGCTCTACATAATCACGCACTGCAGTAGTGGAGTGCGTGATTTGCCCCAGTTTGTCGCCGCCCACCAGAGGAATGGCTGCTTCGTCCAGCACAAGGGCCTCAATCTGGTCTTCCAGAGCATCCGGCAGCTTAAAGCCCTCGCCACCAAAGATTTTGATGCCATTGAACTGATACGGGTTGTGCGAGGCAGAAATCATGACGCCTGCATCAGCCTTGTATTTCCCCACAAGATAGGCCACAGCGGGTGTGGGTACCACGCCTAAGTCAATCACGTCCGCCCCTACGCTGCAAAGCCCGGCAGAAAGAGCGGCCCCCAGCATATCGGAAGAAAGGCGGGTGTCTTTGCCAAGCACCACAAGAGGCCTGCGGCGGCGTCCGTATGTCAATACGGTGGCGGCTGCACGGCCAATGTTCATTGCCAGCTCACAAGTCATATCTTCGCCGGCTACACCACGCACGCCATCCGTTCCAAACAATCTTCCCATTGGTTTCGCTTCCTTTCCTGCTTATGCGTGCCTTTTATCTCGCGGCACGATGTTATCTGCTGTTTTATAAATATAGTTCTCTGGCACAAAGCCGCGCACACAGCTTGTAGGATATACCTGTGCACCTTTTCCGAGGACACTGCCCGGGCACAACACACTGTTGCAACCCACTTCTGCGCCGTCGCCCACCATGGCGCCCACTTTTTTTCGGCCGGTCGGCAGGCACTCACCCAGTGCCTTTATCACCACAAGTGTTTTATCGCTTTTTACATTGGATGTGACCGCCCCGGCCCCCAAGTGCGCTTTATATCCCAGCACGGAATCGCCTACATAATTGAAGTGAGGTACTTGCGCCCCATCAAACAGAACACAGTTCTTCAGTTCTACCGAGTTACCTACTACGCAGCCCTCACCAACCAGTGCTGAGCCACGAATGAATGCACCGTGGCGCACTTCCGTTCCAGGGCCGATGATACAGGGCCCGCCCAGATAGGCGCTTTTTGCAATATGTGCGGTTTTGGCTGCCCAAACATAATCGCCAAGGCGTTCATACTCTTCCGGATCCAGTGTTTCGCCCAGGTTTAAAATAAATTCTTTCAGCCCCTCCAGCGCCTGCCACGGAAATGTGGTATTGGCCAACAGAGACGCAGCTTGTGTTTTTGTAAGGTCGAACAGCGCTGCAGTGCTGCATGGATGTGCCATATCGAGTCTCCTTTCCGAACGATTGGTAAAATCCTCTCCTCATTATACGCATCAGAGAGCAATATTTCAAGCGAAAATATAAAAAATGTGTACGATAATGCAAATTTAAGAAGCGCTGAAAAAGGACCATGCGGCTTTTTTCCTTGAGTTTTTTTCATTCAGAGGTTATGATGGAAACGGATATTTTTATGCATCTGTACAAAAAGGGGGAACCTCAATGAGACCGTTCCAAGCTGCAGATATCCTTCTGCCAGCACCATGGGTGGAGCTGGATGGCTGGGCAGTTCTGGCGTGTGATCAGTATACCAGTATGCCTTCATACTGGGAAAAAGCCCAGCTGGCTAGAAAAGGCCGTCCCAGCGCGCTCGACATCATACTGCCGGAATGTTATCTGGATAAGGCGGATACAGCTGCACGTATCGAGGCCATTCATGCGAACATGCATAAAGTTGACAATGAGGTGCTTCTGCAAAAAGTGCACGGATTTATCTATGTGGAACGCACCACACAAAGCGGGACCCGCCGCGGCCTTTTGGGGGCGGTGGATTTGGAGGCTTACAGCTACGAGGCCGGTGCAACACCGCTGGTGCGCCCCAGCGAAGCCACTGTGGCTGCACGCATTCCGCCGCGCTTGGCTGTGCGGCGCGGCGCAGTGCTGGAAAGCCCGCATATCATGATGCTGATGGATGATTTTCCACGGGATCTGCTGGGCGAATTGGCTTTGAGAAAAGCCGATTTTCAACCGCTATATGACACGCCTCTGATGTTGGGTGGCGGGCGTGTAGCAGGTTGGGCAATTACAGATGAGGCAGACATCGAGGCGGTAGAGAAATCGGTGGAAGAACTGTCAAGGCCAGAGGTGTTTCGGCAAAAATATCCAGGTGCGTCCGGCGCCCCTTTCGCACTGGCGGTGGGCGACGGCAACCATTCGCTTGCCACGGCAAAGGCATATTGGGAAGAGTTGAAGCAGACGCTTTCTGAAGAGGAGCGCCAAAACCATCCGGCGCGTTTTTGTCTTGCGGAAGTTTGCAGCGTCCGTTGCCCGGCGTTGCTGGTGGAGCCTATCCACCGTGCAGTGTTTGGCATAGAACCGGAAGAGTTTTGCCGCTTGTTCGAGGCTTTTTTGAAGGGAAAACAGGCACTTGTGCAGAAGGAAGAAAGGCAGCGTTTTCGCATTTTGGGCAAACACGGGGATCAAATATCCGTGCTTTGTGCAAGCGATGCTGTGCATCCGCTTGCAGTGGGTACGTTGGAGGCATTCCTCGCTGTTTTGTGCGAACAGAATCCCGATATACGGGTGGATTATATCCATGGCGAAGCTGCCCTGCAGGCACTGGTGGCGCAAGAAGGGGCAGTGGGTGTTCTGTTGCCTAACTTTGAAAAACAGGATCTTCTGCGTGGTGTCGCCGAAGGCGGAGTATTGCCGAAGAAGACATTTTCCATGGGAACAGCGGAAGAAAAGCGATATTATCTGGAGTGCAGGCGCATTGTGCCCTCTCGGCAGTAAAAGCGTGGCAACCGGGTAAAACATACGTTGTAAACATGGGGAAAATGCGCTATAATAGGCGCACCTGGTACAGTTTGCCGGCTGTTTTTTTACAGATACCGGCAAGAAAGATGCAAACAAGAGGAAAGCAGGGAAAACGAATGGATAGCATGGGTAATTTGCGTCGCACGCACTATGTGGGCGCGCTGCGCGCCAAGGATGCCGGTACGCAAATGACAGTGGCCGGTTCTGTGGCAAAGTGCCGTGATAAGGGCGGCGTGATTTTTGTGGATCTGCGGGATACCACAGGTATTCTGCAGCTGATTTTTGATGATTCCACTGATAAAGCGGTGTTTGAAAAAGCCGCAGGCCTGAAGAGTGAATATGTAGTGATGGCTAAAGGTACCCTGCGCGAGCGGGAGGCTAAAACGGATAAGATCCCCACAGGTGAGGTGGAGCTGTTTGTTACCGAATTGTGCGTGTTGAGTGGTGCGCAGACCACACCGTTTGAGATACGCGATGAGATCAATGTGAACGAGAATCTTCGGTTGAAATATCGCTATCTGGATCTGCGCCGCCCGGCCATGCACCAGCCGATCATGCTTCGTTCGAAGATTGCAAAGATCATCCGCGATTATTATGAGGAAAATCATTTTGTGGAGATCGAGACGCCGATGCTGATGAAATCCACACCGGAGGGTGCACGGGATTATCTTGTTCCCAGCCGTGTGCAGCCGGGCTGTTTTTACGCACTGCCGCAGTCGCCGCAGTTGTATAAGCAGATTCTGATGCTTTCTGGCTTTGACCGGTATTTCCAGATTGTGCGTTGCTTCCGCGATGAGGATCTGCGCGCAGATCGTCAGCCCGAGTTCACACAGGTTGACATGGAGATGTCGTTTGCCGATGAAAATGATATCATGACGCTGAATGAAGGCCTGATGAAACGCGTGTTCCATGAGGTGCTGGGTGTGGAGATCGAAACACCATTCCGCCGCCTGCCGTATGCAGAAGCCATGGGGCGCTACGGTTCTGATAAGCCGGACACCCGTTTTGGCCTGGAACTGGTGGATGTGACAGATGCCGTGAAAGACAGCCAGTTCGTAGTGTTCCAGAGCGCTGTGGCAGCGCACGGTACAGTTCGTGCCATCTGTGTCAAAGGGGGCGCGGTAACTCTTTCCCGTAAAGAGATCGACAAGCTGGTAGAAGTGGCAAAAACATACGGTGCAAAGGGGCTTGCCTATACGCGTTGGACGTCCGAGGCGAGGTCTTCCAGCTTTGAAAAGTTCCTTTCTGCGGGCGAAGTGGCGGCCTTGGAGCAAGCCGCAGGCCTGCAACAGGGCGATGTATTCCTGGTAGCGGCGGATGCAAATTGGGAAAAAGCATGCACGGCTCTGGGTGCAGTTCGCCTTGCGGTGGGTGAGAAACTGGGGCTGATCGATAAGGATAAGTTCAACTTCCTGTGGGTGACGGATTTCCCGCTGTTTGAGTATTCCGAAGAGGAAGGCCGTTACATGGCCAAACATCATCCCTTTACCATGCCCCGTGAGGAAGATTTGGATAAGGTAGAGACGGACCAGGGCGCATGTCGTGCAAAGGCGTACGATATGGTATTGAACGGCTGCGAAGTGGGCGGCGGTTCTATCCGCATCAATGATCCTGCTTTGCAGGACCGTATGTTCCGCGCCCTGGGCTTTACGGAGGAAAAGGCACGTGAGAGCTTCGGCTTTTTGATGGATGCCTATCAGTATGGTGCGCCTCCTCATGGCGGAATGGCTTATGGATTTGACAGGCTTGTGATGCTGATGTTGAAAAAAGATTCTATTCGCGATGTGATCGCCTTCCCAAAGGTGCAAAACGCGGGCGAACCCATGAGCGGGTGCCCCGAAACGGTAGAAGAAAAACAACTGCGGGAACTTTCCATCCGTTTGGACCTGCCACAGCAGTAAATAAAAAACGCCGGCCAACTTTTGTTGGCCGGCGTTTTTTACTGCGAATCAGGCAGCGCTTTGCGCCGCATCAGGCAAAAGCATTTGAATCCCTTTTTCCAGAGTTTCAGCGTCCAACATGCCCTCACCATATGCTTCAATCGTGCCGTCTGCGTTTAAAAAGAATGTAGTCGGGAAGGCGCGGATGCCAAAACTGGAAACTGCGTGCTGTTCATCATCAAAATATACCGGGAAAGTGAAACCCTGCTCGGCTACATAGTCGCTGCCAGCCTGACGGGTCTCGCCATTCATGGAACCCACTGCATCCACCATGATAAACTGTATGTCCTGGCCGTACTTTTGGAAAGCAGCCTCAAAATCCGGCATCTCATTGCGGCATGGCGGGCAGGTGCTGGCCCAGAAGTTCAAAACCACCGGTTTTCCGGCATCCATAAGGGAAGACAGCGTGATTTCTGCACCATCCGTGTCAAATACGGTGAAATCGGGCGCAAGCTGTGCCGAGCTGGAGGCAGAATCACTTTGGGTAGTTCCTAAAACCCCGGAAAGCCCGGCCTGCGGGGCCAGAAATTGATAACCGGCCCCGGCAAGCACCAATACTACCACCAGGGCCAGTGCAAGAATAATTGCTTTTTTCTGTTCCATCTCATCTGCTCCTTTCCGTTAAGCCAGAACGGATAAAAATTTTCCCATCAGACCGGTCATCATCAACACGCCCACCACAACAAGAAATGCGCCGCACACGGTGTTGATGGCCGTATAGTGTGCCTTTACCCAGTTCAGTGCCCCTTTCAGTTTTTGAATCAGCAACGCGCACAGAAAAAATGGCAGCCCCAAGCCCATGGAATAGGCCAGCAAAAGCAATGTGCCCTGCACTGCCGAGCCCTGTTGCGAGGCCAGCATCAACGCTGAACCAAGAAATGCCCCTACGCACGGTGTCCAGCCCACACTGAATACAAGGCCAAATAATACGCTGGAAAAGAAGCCAAGCTGCTTTTCCTTCATGTTCCATTTTACACTGCCGGAAAACAAATGCAGGCGCAAAACACCGAGAAAATTCAGCCCAAATACTACGACCACAGTACCACACACAAGGTTGACAGCAAACTGCCAACGGTTCAGCAGCATACCCAAACTACCGGCAAGAGTGCCCAGCGCAAGAAATGTGATGGTGAACCCAAGTACGAAGCCCAGGGCGTTTTTCACTGCAGTGCGGCTGCCCGTCTGCCCCTGCTCACCTGCGGCAAAGTACGAAAGATAAACCGGAAGCATCGGAAGAAGGCACGGAGAGATGAATGTGATAACACCTTCCAAGAATGTGACAAAATAACTCATAACTCCTCCAGACAGGCGGCCGGAAATGATAACCGTCAGTTTGATATAATATCAGTATGCGTATTGTACCATATTGTGTACGCAGCGTGTGTGACAAAATCACGAACACTCATAAAATGCCTTCCTATAGCACATAGTAACGCAAAGTGCATCAACATTTGCAATCATTTTGAAAAAAGATTCCGGGGGCAACCTTGCGGCAGGTACGCCATCCAAATTCTTGCGGGCACGTCCAGTGCGAAAGAAATGTTTCAGAAACATGTGTGCGAGAGATAGGAACTTCAGCGAGGGCAGGCTACCGTGGCCTTCAACGTTATCATCTGTTCCTTTAATATCAGATGCATCTTGAACGGCTTTTTACAGGGCAAAGCAGGGCTGCGTGCAGCATACTTTTACAAATTACGTGTAGTTCGGTGATGGAATACGGGTGCCACGGGCTGGCGATTGACAAGGCGTGCATGGGCCTTGTTTGCCTGATATGGCTGAAATTCGCGCAGGAAACCCGTTTGTAAGCCAAGAAACAAAACAGGCAGCCGTTGCACGCAGGTGCATCGGCTGCCTGTATGGTGCGCCAAAAAGGCTTTCAAGCGCGGGAGGCAGGGGCGCAATGCCTGCCTTCCCACAGAACATATAGCAGTGTATAGCATGCCATAATGCCAGACACGGTGGGGGCGATCATGCCCAAGCGGCCAAGATCGTTGGAAAAATTCGCGGCGAACAGGGAGACCAGCGGGATGCGAAGAAACAATGCACCGGCACTGCAACTGATCATGGTCCATAAAGTTTTTTGCCGTCCATTCAGATATCCGTTCAGGCAGAACACCACGCTCACAAGGATATAATCGTAGCTACACGTACGGAAAAACGGCACACCTGCTGCAATTACCTGCTCATCATTGGAGAATACACCAATCATGCTTTGCGGAGAAAGCTGCGCCCACAGCCAGAAGACAGACGACACGAGCAGCGCAAACCCAAGCCCGTACCACAGCGAGTGCCGTGCGCGTTGCAATTTACCGGCGCCAACATTCTGGGCCGTAATGGCTGCCAGTGCACTGGCTATGGAAGTAGCCGAAAGCATAGCGAATACATCATATTTGCTGCTAATACCTACCACAGATGCTGCATACACGCCACAGCGGTTCATCACAGCGGCCAAATATAGAAATGAGATGCGCACCATCAGTTCCTGAAACGAAATGGGGATGCCTACCACGGCAAGTTTTTGCACTATTTGTCGGTTCGGCACAAAGCTGCGCAGCCGGAAATCGAACAGAAAATCGTGACGTTTCAGGTAAAACACAGCCGCACCAAGGCTGATGCCCTGTGACAATACGGTGGCCAGAGCAGTGCCTGCCACATCCAGGGAAAGAAATCGAACGAATAACACATCCAGCACAATATTGATCAGACATGCAATACCTACGAACCACATGGGCCGGCGAGAATCTCCATAACCGCGCAGGATGGCACTGATGGCATTATAGCCGCAAATAAAAATATTACCCAGCATGCACACTGTCACATACTGTACCGTAAGTTCAAATGAGGCCTGCGGAGTTTGCAGAAGACGCAAAAGTGGACGCAGAAAAATCAGCATACCGGCCGTGATTGCCAGCGCAACACCTGCGAACACCGTCAATGTGGTGCCGATGGCGTGTGAGACTTTTTCATATTCCTGTCGGCCCATGTACTGCCCGATAATCACAGTGCTGCCCAGTGTCAGACCCGTGACAAGGCTTGTAACGATCTGTGTTACCTGCGTGCCGGTGGATACGGCGGCAACACTTTCCGCCCCACAGAATGCGCCCACCACGAACAGATCCACTGCACCATAAAGAGACTGCAGAACATTTGCCAGCAGAAATGGGACGGCAAACCGTACCAATGTTTTCGCCACATTTCCCTGTGTCAAACACATATGCGTCATGGGGGCCTCCCTTTTTGAAAGGTTACAGATGAGTTTATATCAGCACAGTGCGTAAAGGGCTTTGCGGTCCAACAGTTTTACGCCGCCTCGGAAAACTTCCACCAGGCCGCGTGCAGACATCTGCCGCAGCACGCGTGTAACCGCTTCGCGGGCGGAGGCGATGCCAAGTGCGATGCCTTCCTGAGTGATGGCAAGCGTGTCGGTCCCACGCCGGGCGGCTTCGTCCAGAAGAAAAGCCGCCACACGCTGTTCCAGCGTCATAAACAGCAGCCTTTCTACCGCGCCGATTACATCGGAAAACAGTTCTGTGGCGGTGCGGTATACAAAGCATTCCACATGGACATTCTGTGCCATCAATGGCCCAAATACATGAGAGGGAAGCACCAGCACATCACTTTCTTCTTCTGCGCAGATTTCGGCATCAAAAGTTACAGCGCTCAACACACAGGAAGCGCTCAGCACACATACCTGCCCGGCACCAAGGCGTGCAATGGAGGCCTGGCGCCCCTCTTCGCTGAGAAGAGAAAGGCGGAGACTGCCGGTTTTTACATATAAAATACCAAGGCAGCTGTCTCCAGCTGCGCGCACGGGGGCGCCGGCGGCATAATGAACCTCACGTACCTCGCGGATAAGCGTATCTTGTTGGGCTTGCGTGAGATGTTGCCAGAATGGAAACAAATGAGCATCCGCACAGGGCATAGAGTGGCCTCCTTTTTAATTGGGCGGGAGAGAGCCGCCGGAAGATACGATGATGGTTTATTATATCACGCTTTTGTAACTTCGTCACGGTTCGGTACGGCTTTCCGGGGTATACTAAAGCCAGAAACAAAACAAACCGCCAGGTCATATGGCGGCACAGCGATGACACAAGGAGACGAAAACAATGGAACACGTATTTACAAAAGAGAACTTTGAACAGGAAGTATTGCATGCCGCCCAGCCTGTGCTGGTGGATTTCTGGGCACCATGGTGCGGGCCTTGCCGCATGCTGGGCCCTGTGGTGGCACGTGTGGCTGATGAGGCTCAGGGGCGCTGGAAAGTGGGCAAGGTGAATGTGGACGAGCAACCGGAGCTTGCCAGCCAGTTTGGTATTATGAGCATTCCTACTGTGATGGTGTTTAAAGATGGAAAATTGCAGGCACAGGCAGTGGGGGTCCAGTCTCAGCAGCAGCTGGAACATATGTTGGAAAGTGCACGTTAAAAGTGCAGAAAGGTTCAGCATGAAGCAATTTTTCAAAAAATATGCAGCAACGCTATTCCTGGCTGCATTTGTGATAGCGGGCCTTGCATTCGGCCTTGGGTACTATCAGTGGAAAGGGTGCGCGCTTGGCATGTGCCCCATCACATCCAGCCCGGTGTTTTCCGCATTGTATGGCAGTGTGATGGGCGGCTTGTTGGGTTATATCCTTCTGCCCCACAAGACAAGTAATTCTGAAAGATAAAGAAAGCTTATAAAGACAGGTGCTGCGTTATTTCCTGGCGGCACCTGTCTTTTGTTGCCTGCATGCATCTGCCACAGCTTGTGCCAGTGCCTGCGCTGCGGGCAGAATATTTTCTTGAGCCAGGCCCCCAAACCCAATCACCAATGTGGGACCATGGTTGGAGGCACTTTCTTGAGGAGAATGGAGATAGGCACAAAGCGGGCACGCGTTTACATGATGACGCTGCATGGCTTGCGCCAGCGTTTTATCTGCGCATTGGCAGCGAAGTCGCAAAATAAAATGTAACCCCGTATGCGCGTTTTTAATATCGGGGTCAAACGGAGCCAGCGCCTGATACAGCGCCGTACACACGGCATCGCGTTTTCGGCGATAGGCATTACGAAGGTGGGACAAATGGCGCGCATACTGCCCGGTTTCCAGGAATCGACATAGTGTTTGTTGCTCGATTCGCCCCACGGTACAGGAATAAAACCCAAACCGGGTAAAGAACTCCGGAACAAGTGCAGGTGGAAGCACCAGGTAGCCGATGCGTACGGCCGGCGCGATGCTGCGCGAAAACGTACCAAGATAAATCACTCTGTCCGGGCCTAACCCTTGCAGGGCCGGAAGAGGACGCCCATCCAGGCGAAATTCACTGTCGTAATCATCCTCGATCACAAAGCGTCCGTCCTGCTGCCCGGCCCATTGCAACAATTGGGTGCGGCGGCCAATTGGCATGGTGGCACCGGTGGGGAATTGATGGCTGGGTGTGACATATGCCAGACGCGCCCCACTGGCAGCCAGCTTAACGGGTTGCATGCCGTGCTGGTCTATGGCGACATGGGCCACACATGCCCCGCAATTTTTCAACACGCGTGGCGTGCGAGTGTAGCCGGGGTCTTCCACGGCGAATATGGCGTGAGGAAACATCTGTGCCAGAAGTCCGGCCAGATATTCGCTGCCTGCGCCCACAACAATCTGCTGTGCCTCCGCCCGTACGCCACGAAATTCTGCCAGATGCGTTGCAATGGCGCGGCGTAACGTTTCATCACCCTGTGGGCATCCGGCCTGTAACACATCTTCGTTGTCAGCCAGCACTTGCCTTTGCAGCCTGCGCCAGGCGGCAAAGGGGAACAATGCAGTGTCTACGCTTCCGGTGGAAAAATCAAAGGCCGTCGGCACGCAAAAAGCCGGAGTATGCGTGGGAAGAACTGTGCAGGTATGCGACAAAACCGAAAGGTGCGCCACACGAAACCCGCTGCGGGGTTTGGCTTCCAGATATCCCTCCGCGGTCAGCATGGCGTATGCAGTTTCTATGGTGCTGATACTGAGCCCCGTATCCTGTGCCAGACGCCGTTTAGAAGGAAGCTTTTCCCCTGCTTTCAGGTGCCCTGCTCGGATGGCGTTGGAAAAATAGGAATAAAGCTGTTCATACAACGGCTTTTTCAGGTTTGGATCCAATTGAATCACTGCATGTTCCATGGGTGATCTCCCTTTTAAACTGACCTTATAAAAAAGTTATAAATTGGGTATTTATAGCAAGCCAATTTGTGCGTACAATTACCTTAACGCTTCATGATGACGCTGTCAAGGCGTAAGGCGAAAAAGGGGGAGAACCAAATGCAGAAAAATGAGAGATTTACTGCAAAAAAGCTGGCAATCGTAGGCTTATTGAGCGCAATGGTATTTGTGTCCAGCTGGATGCAGATAGAGGTGGGGCCCGCACGATTCCACCTGGGAAACGGGTTCTGCGCTTTGGCAGGGCTTTTGTTCGGCCCGCTTACCGGTGGGCTTGCAGCCGGGTTTGGCAGCATGTTGTTTGATTTTACGAACCCGGCATATATTTCAGGCTGCCTGATTACATTTGCAACAAAGTTTTTTATTGGTTATTTGGCCGGGCTGGTGGCGCATCGGGGGCAAGTAAGCACAAAGAAAGATATCTTGGGCACCTTATTGGGCAGTGTTGCATATATCATCCTGTATATGGCAAAATCCTTTGTGGAAATGTATTGGATTGAAGGCCAGGCTCTGGGGGCTGTGCAGGTGCGCCTTGTGGCAAAACTATCCGCCTCATGTGTGAATGCAGCGGTGGCGCTTGTGATGGCAACACTGCTGGCAGCTGCATTGCGCCCGGCTTTGCGGCGTGCAAGGGTTCTTACAGCGTAAAAAGAAATGCAAAGAGCCCGTAAAACATGCAAAAGTATCCATAGGAAAAAATAGGCGAATTACAGAAAGCGTGAATTTTCAGTTTCCTTTTGTGGGAGAATGGTGTAAAATATATACGATACTATTTTCGCCACGGGGGAAGAGCCTTGAGACAGTTGCAACATCTTTTCGCGCTGATGAAAAAGGAATGGACCGCTTATGTGGTGCGCCTGAAAAAAGGCAGCCTTGTAGATATTGCCATTCTGGTTACAGCGGTACTTTTGGTTGCCATGCTTCTGGCGATCTTGATTTTTTCCGTTTTGGGCAAACAGAAGCAAGAAAGCGTTTCCGGCGCTACATCCGGTGTGGTAGACGCCTTGGAAGAGGATTACGACAAAGATGCGAACAAGATCGTCGATTCCGAATATGATGGTGTGATATTGGCGGAAACGGAAGATGCCGGCGAAGAATATGTGGATAATACTTTGTTCATCGGCGATTCCAACACCTATCGCATGGAAGTAATGGGAAAAACCACATGGCAGAACAATCTTTCTGCGGTGGGAATGGGCATAGGCCATGTTACTGGCACGAAATGCATGTATTTCAGCGGATATTCGTCGCCGGTAACGGTGGTACAGGCGGTAAAACTGATGCAGCCACAGCGCATCATTATCACCTATGGCACGAATAATACGGCGGAAAGTACAGAAACTTTTATTGAGTGGTATCGTACCGCACTGGAACAGATCCATGAAGCATACCCGTATGCAGATATTATCATCAACTCCATTCCACCTGTTGCACAGAAGCGCAGCTATCCTAACATCACGATGAAAACGATAGACGCCTTCAACAAGGCACTGGTGGAACTTGCACAGGAAGAAGGCTACACATTCCTGAATTCTGCAGAGGTGCTGAAAG
This sequence comes from uncultured Clostridia bacterium, assembly GCA_945867255.1. Classification (GTDB taxonomy): domain Bacteria; phylum Bacillota; class Clostridia; order Oscillospirales; family Ruminococcaceae; genus Ruthenibacterium. The sequence goes on along the minus strand of CAMBHV010000001.1, from coordinate 7,958 downwards.
ACTCTTCCGGATATGCCAAAGCCGAATATATGGAAAGTTCAGATGGCATTCATTTGAGCAGGGAAGGCATGGATGTTCTGTTTGAGTATATTCGTACCCATGCCCACGAAACGGAGGATACACGCCCGGCGTTGACAAGTATTCCCACGCACATTGCCACACCGGAAGAGTTCTTCGTTCCGAAAGCCACGCCCGCGCCGGAATCTTCTTCGACACAGGCTACGGCTACACCCACGCCAACTCCAACGCCTACGGCAACACCTACTGCTACGCCCACGCCTACACCAGAGGCAACGGTTTGCCCGCATACAGGTGCGGCGTATACGTATAAAGATGGAATTATGCCTACTTGTACAACAGGAGCTACGCAGGTGTGGCAATGTCCCTTGTGCGGTGCCACATGGGAACAAGCTGAAGGCCCGTTAGGGCACAGCTTTGCGGGAAATGGCCCCACGTGTGACCGCTGTGACGAGCCAAATCCTAATTATGTGCCGCCAGCTTCCTCAAACCCAGTGGTGCCTCCGTCTTCCGCACAGACAAATGCGGCATCAACGCCTTTGACGACAGAATGAATATAAAAAGGGCTCTGCACCAGCAGAGCCCTTTTCTGTTACAGGTATGAACACAGAACTTTTCTTGACGAGGTTGCGTGTTTTTGATATGATTGCGCCATATGTAAGAAATTGTGAAGATGCAGCCATATATTTTGCTGTGGGTGTGCACAGCGCGTTCGAAAAGAATGATGTATATTAACAGAAAGAGGTAGAATGTTATAATATGGACATATGGCCCAGTATTGTACTGATTGGCATCCTGGTTTTTATCAACGCATTTTTTGCTATGAGCGAGATTGCCATTATCTCTATCAATACGCAGAAAATGAAGCGCCTGGCAGAGCAGGGCAATAAATCTGCAAAAAAGCTGCTTGCCATCACAGAATCACCCTCTGATTTTCTGGCAACCATCCAGGTGGGTGTAACGCTGTCCGGCTTTTTAAACTCTGCTGTGGCGGCAGATAATTTTGCAGGGCCCGTGGCGGGGGTGCTTTCCTTTTTGCCGTTGCCACCGGCAGTGCTTCGCAGCGTAGTGCTGGTGGTGATCACCATTATCATTTCCTATTTCACCCTTATTTTAGGAGAACTTGTGCCCAAGCGTGTTGCCATGAAAGACCCGGACGTGGTTGCGTTGAACACAGTGGGTGTGGTGTGGGGCATGTACCGTGTGTGCAGGCCGTTTGTGCGCTTCCTTGCATTCTCCACAAACCTTGTGCTGAAACTGTTTGGCATTGGAGCCGGCCAGACGGAAGAAGCGGTGGACGAGGAAGATATTCTGATGATGGTGGAGGCCGGGGAAGAGGCCGGTGCGCTGGAACCGCATGAGCGCGCCATGATAGAAAACATTTTTGAGTTTGATGATCTGCGGGTAAGCGAAGTGATGACACATCGCACCGATATCGTGGCTGTCAAAAGTACGGCACCAATTGCCACGCTGGTGGCGCTGCAGAACCGGCAGCACTATTCGCGCCTTCCTGTATATGGGCAAGACCTGGATGATATTGAGGGTGCAATCTATGTAAAAGACCTGATTCCGGTACTGAATGGTGAAGATGATGGCAAAAAAATGGCCAGGGACCTGATGCGCCCGGTGCTGTATGTGCCGCAAAGCATGCATTGCAGCGAATTGCTGCGAGAGTTCAAGGCTCAAAAACAGCGGATGGCGGTAGTAGTGGACGAATATGGTGGGACAGAAGGCATTGTAACAATGGAGGACCTTCTGGAGGCAATCGTGGGTACGATTGATGACGGCCACGATGGAGAGTGCGGCATCGTACAACTTTCGCAAAACAGTTGGGAAATGGATGGCGAGGCAGATATTGACGAGGTAGAACACATTTTGGGCAGCGACCTGTTTGCCAATGATGACTCAGAAACGTTGAATGGGTTTATCACAAATCAATTGGGGCGCATTCCGGAAAAGGGTGAGAAGATTCCGCTATGTTCCAATCGATGGGTATGCACAATTTTGGATGCAAATCAGCGCTGTATCGAGCGATTGAAGATTGAGCGATTAACTGCAGAGGACGTTGCGCCTTCGACAAACGTGGAAAAAGAGTGAGCTATGCCTCTCGCGTAAAAGTACGCGGGAGGCATTCTTTTTTTGAACGGGTTTGATTGAATTTGATTTTTATTGTATTATGATAAAAAGTGTTCGATGTACGATGGGAAGTTATGTAAAGCTGAAAGCAGGAAAACGAAAAGGAGCGCGATGCCGGTATGATGGCGCAGCAACGGTTTGACAGGATTGTGGAATATCTTACAAGACATCGTGCAGCCAGTGTGGCAGAATTATGTGTGATGACCGGTGCGTCAGAACCTACCATACGTCGAGATCTTACCGAACTTGCGCGTCAGGGGTGCTTGCGCAAGGTGCATGGCGGTGCGGTGGCAGTGCGCCCGCTTTTTGAGGCGCAGGAGGCAGATGTTCATACCAGAGAACGTCTTCAAGTGCCACAGAAGGACGCCATTGCCCGTTATGCCGCGGGAATGATACAGGATGATGATCTGGTGTTTCTGGATGCAGGCACTACAACGCTTCACATGGTGGAATACCTGACGGATTCCAAGGCTACTTTTGTTACAAACGGGGTAGCATGTGCGCGGCGTATGGTGGAACAGGGGTTGCGTGCTTATGTGTTAGGCGGGCTGCTCAAGCCACGTACCCAAGCTGTGGTAGGGGGTGTAGCATTGGGGATGCTGGCCAACTACAATTTTACCAAGGCATTTCTTGGTATGAATGGAATTTCTGTGGAACGAGGCTATACGACCCCGGATACAGAAGAAGCATGCATTAAGGAAAAAGCGGTGCAAAGGGCATTTGCCAGTTATGTATTGGCGGATTCTACCAAGTTCGGAAAAGCTTCTGCGATTACGGTATGCTCACTGGAACAGGCACATATTATTACGGATTATCTCCCCGATGAGGCATATCGCCAGTTTACCGTGATCAAGGAGGTACAGGCATGATCTACACCGTCACATTGAACCCGGCACTGGATTATGTGATGCATCTGCCATGCCTGAAGGAGGGGGGCATAAACCGCACCACACAGGAAGAACTTCAATTCGGCGGAAAGGGAATTAATGTCTCCCGGGTGCTGCGTGAATTCGGGGTGGAAAGTACGGCTCTTGGTTTTGTGGCCGGGTTTACAGGCCACGCACTGGAGTGCGGCCTTGCAGAACAGGGAATGCACACAGATTTTGTACATCTGGAACAGGGGAATACACGCATCAATGTCAAATTGAAATCCGGATGTGAAACCGAGATCAATGCGCAGGGGCCCGTAGTAGAATCGTCTGCGCTGGAGCAGTTGTTTCAGAAACTGGATGCACTGAAGCAAAATGACATTCTTGTACTTGCCGGCAGCGTGCCTGCTTCCGTACCTTCCGATATCTATGAACATATGCTGGCACGTGTGTGTAAGCAAGGTGTGCTTACGGTGGTAGATGCAGAGAAGGAGCTTTTGAACAGAGCCCTGGGGCATCGCCCATTTCTTGTAAAGCCAAATCATATTGAACTGGGTGAACTGTTCGGCACGCGGTTGGAATCTGTTCAAGATGTTTATGCCTGTGCGCAGAAATTGCAGTGTCAGGGGGCGCGGAATGTGCTGGTTTCCATGGCGGAAAACGGGGCTATGCTATTGGATGAAAATGGTGAATATTGCTTTATGAATGCACCAAAGGGCTCGGTTCAAAACTCTGTAGGGGCAGGCGATGCCATGGTGGCAGGTTTTTTGGCCGGGATGCTTGAAACAGGCAATTACACGCGCGCACTGGAATATGGTGTTGCCGCAGGCAGTGCTACAGCCTTTTCTGCCGGGCTTGCCACACGTGAGCAGATCAATGCGGTGATGGACATGATTCATACACAAAAAGAAAAGGAGAGGTTCTTGCATGTTGCGGCAATGCCCGGTGTTGGAGGATGACAGGCTGCGCCTTGTACCTGCGGAAGAGGCATTGGCACCGCGATGTGTGGAATTTTACATTCGAAACAGGGACTTCCTGAGCCCATTTGAGCCAAAACGCCCACCAGCTTTTTTCACTTTGGAAGGCCAGCAGCAAGTGTTGCGCCAGGAACAGCAGGCGGCGCAGGAGCAAAAAGCGTGTCGATTTTATTTGGAACGGAAAAGTTGCCCGCAGGAATTGATTGGTTGCATTGGGCTGAATGAAATAGTGCGGGGAGCATTTTACAACGCATTTCTTGGTTATAAGATGGATATGAGGTGTCAAAACAACGGATATATGACAGATGCGGTGCATCTTGTGGTTCAGTATGCATTTAAACAATTGGGGTTGCACCGCATAGAGGCCAACATCATGCCACGCAACAAAGCATCGCTGCGTGTGGTTGAGAAAAATGGTTTTGTATCAGAAGGATTAGCCAGAAGATACTTGAAAATCAATGGTGTGTGGGAAGACCATATCCATATGGTTAAGCTGAACGAAGCCGAATAGAAGAATGTGTGCCGGTGTGCAAAATGGCATGCAAGTTTGTACCAGGATACAAATAAATGAAAGCGCGGCGCTTTGTTCAGAGCGACGCGCTTTTATTTATACAGCCAAGCATGAAATGTTTTTACGGGTACGATTAAAACCCGTGCAGAATAATTGCGCCAACACGAAATGGTCATACGGAAGTGGTGCTTGTCCATGGGAAATAAGCGGTCGCTTATAAGGTGACCGGTTGACACAGACAAGTTTCAGTATGGATATACGATAGCGTCCTTGATGCGCTGACGATCAGCCGGGCCGGCGACAACATTTACCAATGTCAGAGCAAACGGGATGGCTGCGCCGAGGCCACGGCCAGTGATGAAATGGCCATCTGTGCAAACTTCTTCCCGTGTGAGGAGTGCGCCGGTACACTTTTCTTCTGCAGTGGGGTAACATGTGGCTTTTCTGCCTTGTAGAAGCCCCAGTTCACCCAAGATGCTGGGGGCGGCACATATGGCGGCCACCCATTTTTCTTTCTGTGCAAACTGCAGCACCGTTTGTTTTACCAATTCGCTTTTCAACAAATTCAGTGTGCCCGGCATTCCACCGGGCAAAACAAGCAGGCCAAATTCATCCAGCGAAAGACTGCTTGCCAAGGCATCTGCCTGCACGGTGATGCCATGCGAGCCCTGTACGGCCAGAGAAGAAGAAATGCTTGCCATTGTTACGTGCGCGCCAGCACGCCGGAGAAGGTCAACAGGGATCAATGCTTCCCCCTCTTCAAAACCGTCAGCGAGAAATACACATGTTTTTTCCATCTTGATGATAAACTCCTTTCTGCCCGTGCGCTTTTCTTCGCGGGCAAAGCGTGATACAATAAAAACGATCGTATAAGGAAGGGATGTAAGACGTGAATTTCTGGGGACATTTTTCTACCATAAACCATCACAAGCGCCTGGTGATGCAGCATTGTTTTCGAGTGGGGCTTTATCGCCAGGGCCTTTTGCACGACCTTTCCAAATATGCACCCGTGGAATTTCTGGCTGGTGTAAAATATTATCAGGGATTTGAAAGCCCCAATAATGCGGAACGCCGGGCGTTGGGTTACAGCCGCGCATGGCTGCATCATAAAGGGCGCAATAAGCATCATCTGGAATACTGGACAGACTATGTAACGGACGGCACACACCGCTATGCCGGAATCCGGATGCCGGTGAATTATGTGGCAGAAATGTTTTGTGACCGCGTTGCCGCTTCCAAAACCTATTTACGAAGCGACTATACAGACGCGGCGGCGTATGATTACTATATGCATGCCAGAGACGTCTATCTCATCCATGATGAAACAAGAGAACTTTTGGAGAGTTGGCTTCGCATGTTGCGGGATGAAGGAGAAGAGAAGACATTTGCCCATGTGCGTCAGTATTTAAAAGAGCACAGGAAAGAATGGGTGCGCTGAAAGCAGATGGCGTTCTTCTTGTATGCCCGGGTGATAACCGGTTGCTTTTGTTTTTATTGTACTCACCCGGGGTGAATTTCGCAAGGCAGTGCGATTTTCTTGCGGAAAACGGGGGTGTACATTTCGCCTGAAATACGGTACACTATTTCATGCAGCTTAATTTTGCCCGCATGGCGGGCAAGCCGCCTTTGCGTGCAAGTGGGCGGCTTGTGAGGAGGAAGATTTGTGAAGGCAAGAAAAGCGCGCGGCAACCTGCTGCTACTGCTGACAGCCATGATCTGGGGTTCGTCCTTTGTAGCACAAAGTGCTGGGGCGGACGTGATCAGTCCGGCTTTTTTTAATGGTTCCCGTATGTTGCTGGGTTCGCTTGTGTTAGCTCCGCTTGCAATATACCGCATTCGTCGCTATGTGCCGGATACGTCTCGGCGTACATTAGTCATCGGCGGGATGTGCTGCGGCGTTTTGATGTTTACCGGTTCTTATTTGCAGCAGGTGGGAATGGCATATACCACTGCCGGAAAGGCCGGGTTCCTTACCGCGCTGTACGTGGTGCTGGTGCCGGTGCTTGGCATTTTTTTGAAAAAGAGGCCCAAACCGGTTTTATGGATCAGCGTGGCGCTGGCTTGTGTGGGTTTATACTTTTTGTGTTTCACAGACACTTCTTTCCGCCTTTCCACAGGGGATACATTGGTATTGAGTGGCGCGGTGATGTTTGCGTTCCACATTTTGGTTATTGACCATTTTTCACCTTTGGTGGACGGAGTTTGCCTTTCTTTTGTACAATTCGTTACCGCCGGTTCCCTGGGGTTGATCGTGGCGTTCCTGACGGAGCAACCTTCCGTCGCGGCTTTGAGTGCGGCAGCGGTTCCCATTCTGTATACAGGTGTGTTTACCATGGGTGTGGCTTATACACTGCAAATTGTGGCGCAGAAGGATACAGACCCCACGGTTGCATCTTTGATTTTGTGTATGGAGTCGGTGTTTGCCGTGATTTTCGGCTGGATCATTTTGCACGAAATGCTTTCTCTTCGCGAAGGAATTGGTAGCATCTTCATGTTTGTAGCCATTTTGCTGGCACAGCTGGCATAAAGAAAGGCGCTTTCCTTTTGGGAAAGCGCCTTTACCTGTTACTAAATACCGATGCGTGCCACGCGAACATCCCCGCAGAGATCTTTGCAAAGGCGATGGCAAGGCTTTCTGGCATGAAACGTAACGGTAAGGTTTGCGCGCACGGCGCCCTCAGCTGCACGGCCGGTATCCGCTTCTACGCCGCTGGGAACATCCAGTGCCATCACAAATCCATTTGCGCGGTTTGCGATTTGCGCGGCCATTTTTGCATTTTTTCGAAGCTCCCCATGAAACCCTGTTCCTGTTACGGCATCCACAATTACGTTGGTGTTTTGAATAAGGCGCTCTTCCTGACCAAGTATTTCATCTAGAGAGAAAAGAGGAATGGACAGCCTGCGAGCTCTCATGTAATTGGTATATGCCGCTCCAGGCCCGGCCGGAGCTCCATCTGTAAGAATGATGCATACACGGCGGCCTGCTTCGAACAGCTTGCGTGCTACAACGAAGCCATCTCCGCCGTTATTCCCTTTTCCACACAAGATGGCAGCCGTGCGAAAATCCGGCATGCACTCCAGCAGGATGCGCGCCGCGGCCTGCCCTGCATTTTCCATCATATCTTCATAGGAAAGGCCATTGGTGTTTGCCCTGTCTTCCAGTTGTTTCATTTGGGCAGCTGTTACTTCCAGCATGATGCTCACCTCTCATTTTGCTTGCTGTGGTATAGTATACCGTGGATGGATGATTTGTGCCATCCTGTTTGTGTAAAATATTTTTGAAAGGGGGCCATTCACATGAAAAATACGACACTGTGTTACCTTGAGCAAGACGGATGCTATCTTATGCTGCATCGCAACAAAAAAGAACAAGACGAAAACGCCGGTAAGTGGGTGGGCGTAGGCGGAAAATTTGAGCCGGGAGAGAGCCCGGATGCCTGCCTTGTT